>DAIDLK010000100.1:0-4276 GCA_027449525.1 Legionellaceae bacterium
CCCGCTGGTGTGCGACACGAACGATGAATATCAGGGCAGTACCCTCTCCCCGCTGAACCTCGACCTTCTCGAACCACGCGGCCTTCCGCATTAATTGCTTGCCATTGCAACGACCTTGGACTAAAAACAAACACCTCACGACCATATTCTCCCCTGGGGTGCGCGGATAACGCCTGTGAAACCAGCCATAAGGCAATACCTAAAGTCATCGTCAGAAGGGATAACCAACCAAACCAAGCTAGAGTATTGTGAGAAGTCTTGCGCATGACCACTACCTTGTGATTCGTCATAATATAGAGCATAGTACAAGCTAAGCACAGTACAAGGTAGAGCCCAATATGCTGCTCGATCTCATTATTTTTCAATTAGAATGGTGGTTATGTACCCTAAGTGGTAATCAATTCATCCCCTATGGTTATGTTGTTGCAGCTTTCATATTATTCGCCACGCGTGTTCAAGCGTTTCGCTTACCAACGTTTGTCTTGCAGTGGCTGATTTTATCCGGTGTCGGTATTTTAAATGACAGCTTAATGGTCTCCTTGCGAATGTACCACTTTATGAACCCAAGTCCTTTGGGCGTACCGTACTGGCTCATGGTACTATGGATGTGTTTTGCCGCTTGGTTTCTTACGGCGCACTGGATTAATCGTAACGCCTTGCTCATGAGCGCCTTATCGGCTTTTGGCGGCATGGGCGCTTACACACTAGGTCATTCGCTCGGCAGTATTCAGTTCAATGACTCCCTAAGCATTACCTCTTGCTATTTATTTATCGCTTGGGCCATTCTTGGTTTCGTATTTGTCTTAATTTATCAATTCACAAACAAGTAATTTTGTGTAATGATCACGCTAGGTTATCTGCGTCACGGGTTTTAAGTGAAACACGATGAATAGTTACCTTATTGTTTCATCAAGCGCCATTGGGCAAGCCATTGCTAATTCGCTGATGCACGATGGACACACGGTTATTATTGCCTCGCGCGCAATCCCTAACTGTGCCTTTAGTCATCATATTAATTTAAACCTCGACGCACCCGATTGCTACACTCAATTAGCCGAAGCCGTGGTTAAGCACCAAGTAGAGGTCATTTTTGGATGCATTGGTCTTCTACACAATGCACAACATAAACCCGAAAAAACGGTAAGTTTGCTCACAGCAGACTGGTTCACACAGAATATGCACGTCAATTGTTTATTTCATGCCTTGTTTCTATCGGCTTTAAACCAACAGCTCCCGCGCGGGAGCGAATTAAAATACATTGCCTTTTCGGCCCGTGCCGGCAGCATTAGCGATAACATCATGGGTGGCTGGATTAGTTATCGCGCCGCCAAAGCCGCACTCAATATGGTCATAAAAACCGTGGCGCTCGAATGGCGGCACCGGTTTAAACAAGCGACTCTCATTAGTTACCACCCGGGCAGTGTGATAAGCCCACTATCCGCACCCTTTGCCGGTGCGAGCCAGCACGCAATTGCCCCTGAGCAGGCAGCGAGGGATGTCTTGGCGTTTGTCCCTAAACTGTCTCCGGCAATGAGTGGTAATTTGTATGATTTTAATCAAGAGGTTATTCCTTTTTAAGGAGCAAACATGACGGTTGAGGTGTTATCGCGTATCCAATTTGCTTTTAGTATCGGTTTTCACATTATTTTTCCTACGCTGAATTTAGGTTTGGCAATGTTTCTAGTCATTATGGAAGGTCTTTGGCTTAAAACAAACAAGCGCATGTACCTAAATTTATGTAAATTTTGGACAAAAATTTTTGCAATTACCTTCGGAATGGGGGTTGTATCAGGCATTGTGCTATCGTACCAAATCGGCACCAATTTCGGTCCGTTTATTGTTGAGTTTGGTAACATTCTAGGCGCTTTATTTGCTTATGAAACCCTCACTGCTTTTTTTCTTGAAGCCGGTTTTCTGGGTATCATGCTATTTGGGTGGAACCGTGTCCCAAAACAACTGCATTATGCAGCCACTTGTCTAGTTACCTTTGGTACCACCATTTCCGCTTTTTGGATTTTATCGGCCAATTCTTGGATGCAAACGCCCAGCGGCTACGATGTTGTCAACGATCACTACGTGGTCAACAGTTGGTTTGATGTGGTATTTAATCCCTCGTTTATTCCCCGCTATGTGCACATGGTATTTGCCTCCTATGCCACCACTTGTTTTGTGGTAGCTGGCGTTGCGGCTTATTATTTGCTGAATAAAAAACACACCGCGATTGCACGCACCTGTTTTTCCTTTGCCCTCTCAGCGGCACTTGTGATTCTACCCATTCAAATCATTGTGGGCGATTTCGTTGGTATTAACGTGCTACGCTATCAGCCGCTGAAAACAGCCGCTATTGAAGCCAATTGGAAAACGCAACGCGGCGCACCACTCGTGTTATTTGCCCTGCCCAATCAAGAGTTACAACGCAATGACTACGAAATTAGCGTACCTAAATTAGCCAGTTTCATCAACAAGCACGATTGGAATGGCGAGTTAATCGGTTTGCAGGAAACCTCACGCAACAATCAACCCCACGTAGCCGTGGTGTTCTTCTCGTTCCGTTTGATGGTAGGGATTGGGCTGCTAATGTTTGCAACCGCCTTGTGTGCACTTGTCATGCGTTTTCGCAACACACTTTATCAATCAAACCTTTTTTACCGCTGGTGCATATTGATAGCTCCACTGGGCTTTGTTTCCTCAATCTGCGGTTGGTTCACGGCTGAAATGGGTCGCCAACCCTGGGTTGTGTATAACCTGATGCACACACGCGATGCGGTCTCCTCGATTACTCTTGAACAAGTGCTCATTTCATCCGGGTTACTGTTACTAACCTATTGTATTATATTTGGTTTTTACCTGTTCTATTTGTTCAAATTCATTAAAATAGGTCCTGACATCATTGAAACCGAAGGAACTGAAACCAGTCTGTTCCAATACATGTCAAAGTCGCTTCCTAAAAAAGAAAAAGAATAAGGAGTTCACCATGTTACCTACGGTATTCGCCGTTCTGCTGGGCTTTATTATTATTGTGTACGTGGTACTGGATGGCTTTGATCTCGGTCTTGGCATTTTATTTCCGTTTACCCGCTCAGAAGCAGAGCGCGATCAGCTCATGAATTCAGTCGCCCCCGTTTGGGACGGCAACGAAACCTGGTTAGTGTTTGGCGGCGCCGTACTGTATGGCGCATTCCCGAGTGCGTATGGCGTTATTTTACCCCTCTTGTACATGCCGTTAATGTTAATGCTGATAGCATTAGTCTTTCGTGGCGTTAGTTTTGAATTTCGCTTCAAGGCAGATAAAAGTAAACCAATTTGGAATTGGTGTTTTGCCATAGCCTCCATTGGAGCCGCATTTTTTCAGGGCGTGGTGTTAGGAACCTATATTCAAGGCTTTGATCACCAACCCGTTATGTGGATGACGCCGTTTAGTTTCCTGACCGGTATTGCGCTTACCAGTGGCTATGCGCTTCTTGGTGCATTATGGTCAATTATAAAAACCGGGGATGCCCTCCAAAAACGCATGGTAAGTTATGCGAAGGGGCTGTTGGTGTTGGTGAGCCTATTTTTAATTATTATTAGCATTTGGACGCCTTTTCTGAATAACCATCTCTTCTTGCGCTGGTTTAGTTTTCCGAATATGCTCTATTTAGCGCCGTTGCCCTGTATTACCGCCGTCACGATTGTGCTAACTTGGTCTAGTTTGGATCGAAAAGAAGAAGTCCTGCCCTTTTTTTATGCTATCTTGATTTTTATTTGTTCTTATGCCGGGATTGGTATTAGCCTCTATCCGTACATCATTCCCCGCCAAATGACCATTTGGCGGGCAGCTGCTCCAACTTCAACCCTAATATTTCTTCTATGGGCCGTGGTGTTGCTTATTCCCGTGTTACTCGCCTACACAGCGTATACGTACCGAGTATTTGGCGGAAAAACTAAACACGGTTATCACTAGAGGCTTTCTCATGATAAACTTGATTTCTAACTATTTTATTGCCCGGCGGATGTGTCCATGAACCTGATTCGACCTTTTTTACTGAACTTTCTCTTGCTAATAACCACTGTTTCCGCTCAAGCAAATGATGTCATCTCAGCCACCCCCCAGCCTGCAGCAAAACCTCTCATAACCCCTGCCCCACCCGCGTTAAACGCGAAGGCTTTCATTTTAATTGACGTCGATAGTGGCAAAGTATTAGCAGAGAAAAACAGTGACGAACAATTGCCGCCAGCAAGCCTAACTAAAATGATGACCCTTTATGTCATCTCTAATGCTTTGAACCAACATCAA
>DAIDLK010000100.1:4286-4559 GCA_027449525.1 Legionellaceae bacterium
CAAATTCATCTTGAAGATCAAGTCCGAATTAGCCAAGAGGCTTGGAAAACCGGTGGCTCGCGTATGTTTGTCAAGGAAGGACAGCTGGTAAGTGTCGAAGATTTACTGAAAGGGATTATTGTTGACTCAGGCAACGATGCCTGTGTCGCTATGGCAGAGCATTTAGGTGGCGGTGAGGCTGGTTTTACTGATATCATGAATCAACAAGCCGCAGCACTTGGCATGACCCATAGTCACTTTACCGATAGTACCGGGTTACCGAACGCAAAATTA
>DAIDLK010000101.1 GCA_027449525.1 Legionellaceae bacterium
TGATGTACGTGCTTGATGAGCCCTCAATTGGTCTGCATCAACGCGACAATGCGCGCTTATTACGCACTTTGGTGCGCTTACGGGATCTAGGTAATACAGTGATTGTGGTCGAACATGACGAAGATGCCATTCGCTCAGCAGATTATGTTTTAGACATTGGACCTGGGGCTGGTGTGCACGGTGGGCAGTTAGTCGCGAGTGGTTCACCAGCAGCTATTATGAGTAACCCTGCTTCGTTAACCGGTCGTTATTTATCCGGTAGTGAAACGATTGCGGTTCCAACGCAGCGTATTCCGTTTGACGCCACGCGCGTGATTAGTTTACGCGGAGTAACGTGTAATAATCTACACGCTGTGGACGTAGACATTCCGTTGGGATTATTCACTTGCATTACGGGCGTTTCTGGTTCTGGTAAATCGAGTTTAATCAATGATACGTTGTTTCCCTTGGCCAGTAGCATCCTCAATCGTGCGCGCTTGGACATGAAGAGCACGGTGGTCGATGCGCAGGGTTTGAGCGAGTGTGACAAAGTGATCGATATCGACCAAAGCCCGATTGGTCGTACCCCGCGCTCCAATCCGGCCACTTACACTGGCCTATTTACTCCCATTCGCGAATTGTTTGCCAGCACTCCGGAGGCACGCGCACGCGGTTACCAGCCGGGGCGTTTTAGTTTTAATGTGAAAGGCGGGCGTTGTGAGGTCTGTGAAGGCGATGGCTTAATTAAAGTCGAAATGCATTTTTTGCCGGATATTTACGTCGTGTGCGATGGCTGTCAAGGCAAACGTTATAATCGCGAAACATTAGGCATCCAGTACAAAGGCAAAACGATTCATGAGGTACTGGACATGACGGTTGAGGACGCCTGCGAATTTTTTAAAGCCATTCCAGCGTTAGCCCGTAAATGCCGCACGTTAATTGATGTCGGCTTGTCGTACATTCGCCTTGGACAGAGTGCCACCACGTTATCAGGCGGTGAGGCGCAACGTATTAAACTAGCGCGTGAGCTCTCAAAACGTGATACTGGAAAAACGTTGTACATACTTGATGAGCCAACCACCGGCTTGCATTTTCATGATACAAAACAATTATTAGCCGTGTTGTTTCGTTTGCGGGATCAGGGTAATACCATAGTGGTGATTGAGCATAATCTAGATGTCATTAAAACTGCCGATTGGATGATTGATTTAGGTCCGGAGGGCGGCAGCCGCGGCGGACAAATCATCGCCACCGGTACACCCGAGATGGTGGCGCAATGCATGCAATCGTACACCGGGCAATTTTTAGCACCGTTGTTACGCTGATTCTTCTTAACCTTGCTAGCATCGACAATTTGACTTACAAAGTATATAATTTGAGTTTAGTGTCTTAAATTTGAATTAACCATGCGCTTAACACACTTTGCTTTAAACGAGCTAACGCTTTTAGAAGCCTTTGAAGCACACAAGAAAACAGCCCCACTGGAGCGATTTAACAAAAGAATTCCCGAGGTGCTATCGACAGCACTTTTGCAAGCGAGCGATGGTCGTTGTGCGGGGTTGCAGCAGTTGTTTCAGCAAATTCAGGCCGGGCAATCCGAACTAACCGCACCGGCAAGACTTGATTGGGAGATGAGCGATGCGCGCATAGAATGGGAGCGTCTCAATGCGACGCATGGTTATTTTCCCAAAGACCAAGAGAAGTTCTTTGCGCTGTTCCAACAGGTAGCCGCACCACTGCGCACCATGGCCGTGTTATTTGAGCCGAATCATTTTGCACGCGATGAGATGGCGTATGCGTATGCGTACAAGTTAATGGCACTTTTTGTCGACCCAAACGATACGAGAACGCAAACATTAGACGCGGTGGCTGCGGCCACGGACAAGCTTCTCGTCACACGAGGCAAGCACATGACATCCCCCTTGCATGACCTGTTGTTGGACATGAGACTGCCGGTTCCTGGTCAAATCGATAGGCAGGGATGGCAAGCTTTGTTAAAAAAAGAGGGCGCGCAGGCGTTACCTTTTTTTAGTGAGGCCAAAAAAATAGAGGATAAAAACGGAGGGAAAGCGCCGGCATTGTTGAAGGATGCACGACGCTTGCAGTTGTTATGCCAGTACGCGCGTGCCCATGAAGATGCAGCTTTTGCAGCCACCTGCCGCGATTACAAAGTGAGCGAAAACAGTTTTCATCAAGCTCTTGACTTCATGACGAGCGGCTGGCCTAAAAAAACCACGGATTCCATTCCTGCCTTGGTGATACAAGGCACCGACCAAGCTGCAGGTTATTATTGGGTGAAATTACCACCAGATGACAAGCGCGCCTTAATTTTGGGTCGTATCACCGGCTGTTGTCAGAGCATTGGCAGCCACGCTGATCGATGCGTGCGTGACGCAGTGACGCTACCTTCCAATGGTCTGTACGTGTTATTAAAACAACGCAAGGCAGGAGCCGCCGGTCAAGAGGCTCTACCGTTAGTTGGTGGTCAAATCAATGATGCGCAGTATGAAATAGTCGGTCAATCCTACGTTTGGCTGAGTCGCTCTGGGAATTTGTGTTTGGATTCGATTGAATGCTCACAAGGACGTGTGCCTCCTGAAGTATTAAATAAAATCATCACGGATTTTGCACAAGAGTTACTCAAACAGGCCCCCACTATCCACCGCGTCACAGTCGGTCAGGGCGGCGGTACGCCGCCAGGGTTATTTGCACCCGTAGCGATTCCCGAAGCCATGTTGCAAGGGTATCAATACGGCGACTCCAAGCGACAATATCTGATTGCCAAACAGCACACCTTGAGTGAAGCACAACGAGGGGAACTTGAAGCTGTTTTAAGCGATAAGGGCCATGAATTTATCGACTGCCTATTTTATTTAGTCGAGCAAGTTGACGATAAAGATGGCTTTATCCGAGAACTCAACGAGTTATTGCAGGCGAGGCCTGAGATTGAGAGACAGCTTACGAAAGCCTCATTATGGCGTTTATTTTTTAACGGCCATCAGCCGACATTGGATAAACTCAAGCCGGTGAATTTTAATGAAGAGTCCATCAGCGCCATCCCCGCAGCTCGGTTATTATTTCGGGTAAAAAATGCCAAGGACTTTATCGACGTACTGCCTTACATTCGAGAAGAGGAGCGGTTTGCGGCGGTCCAACAGATGAATAGTGACGACATAGCCGTGCTGCATGCTCTACCCGATAATCCCGAGTCATTGACGACTATGTTATCTCTTTATCCAGAGAGCGAGCGTCTTGCGGCGGTTCAAGAGAAAAATTATACTGGTCGAAGCGTATTATATAGGAGCTACGCATTGACGCCGCCCAAAAACTGTAGATTCATGTGATCCATACTTGAAGCGAAAGTAGTGATAAAAGCAGATATTACTTCATTGAACAAATTGCGCTGTAATTGGTAGCAATTTTTTATAACATCCCTTGCTCGCATATGCTGTAATTTCACGTACCCACAAATAGCAGCGAAGATATGGTTTTTCACGGCTACTTTTCCGCGCACTTGAAAGCGCTCAATATGGCACACCTGCTTAATCGCACGATGATACTGTTCGATTCGCCAATGACAGTCGTGCAAGGTCTCAAATTGTACTTGATCAAATGTGTCAAATTTTAATCCACTATCATTAGGGTCATTTACTTCAGGCAAGTGAATGATGTAGTGCCGAACCTGGTTTTTTAAGCTCGTCCGAAACAATTTCACCTGCCCAAAATCACGCAACCACACAACCAAGCCATCATTTGGAATGTCTAGGCTTTGCACTTGAACCCATGTGCCTTTCTCTACAGAAACAAGACGATTAACTTCCAATGCAAACAAAAAGCCCAGCTGATGATTTTTTATCGTTTTTAGGTTTTTGACGCAACTGTACCAACTGTCTCCAGTAACAAAGGCAGGCTCAAGCCCCCAAGATAGAACTTCAGATAGCATGTCTAAAAAATAGTCGTTTTTTGTTTTGTTGTCCGCTTTGTCGTATACGCGAAAATTAACAGGTTGGTGTTGGCCCTGGGGATCGGTGTAATACAGAGTAATTAAATTGATCCCCTTTACAACCGCATGATGCTTTCCAGACCAATAATGCCCGATTAATGCTATGTAATGTGCATAAGGTTTATCTAATACACTATCGTCAACGCTTAGAGTTCCACCTTGTAGGTTAATGCTAGGCTTTACTTCATTGAATAAATCTTGTGGTGCGTATAATTCTCGGTTGAGAAAACGATTAACACTATCATGCGACATATGAAGCAGCGATCCCAATCTACAACAACTCACACCATTAGGTTCGCTTAGCAGAAAACCAATGTACATAGGCAAAGTACAGCGCGCAGTTGATGGTCTGGTAATGGTCCGTATCACAACAAAAAATCCTAAATCCTTTTATTCACCTGCTTCGCATTATCGGATTTTTTATGTTGCTGTCAATGCGTAACTTCTATAAACATATTAAAGCTGGTTGAGACCGGTCGGTCAAGTCCCAAAAATGCTGTAAATTCGCCTCAATTCATCCCACTGAGCTCCTCTTTTATTGACTGAATTTGTTGA
>DAIDLK010000102.1:0-381 GCA_027449525.1 Legionellaceae bacterium
GTGTTTTTGTTTTACCCAACAAACCCTGGCAGGACATCAAGGCATGAACATGCCGCTGCTATTTCGTTTGGATGCGGATTTACCACCAGAAGTACATACCCTAACGCTCGCTTACACCTTATTTGATGTGAGCGAGCGAGTAACCCAACCTAAAGGAGCTTAAATGGCCGAACACGGCACGTATTATGTCCCTAACCCGAGCCAATGGCCGTTAGTTGCCTCCATTGGACTAACGACTACATTAGTTGGTGCGGCGTCTTGGTTGCACGTGGACTGGTATGGTCCCTATCTCTTTTTTCTAGGTCTTGGCATGATAGCGTTTATGCTTACTGGTTGGTTTGGGCAAGTCATCTATGAGAACCAAAAAGGCCGTTATGACAC
>DAIDLK010000102.1:445-4512 GCA_027449525.1 Legionellaceae bacterium
GTATCCCGCTGCTGGGTGGTGAAATACCGGCTCATCCAACCACCCACCTAACCCTATGGCCAAACTTTCACCCCACCTGGCCACTGTTGAGCAACCCCAATAATAGTGTGTTTATTGGTGCTTATCACGGTATGAGCGCTTGGGGCCTTGCCGCTGTTAACACGATCATCCTACTCACTTCAGGCATTACCATTACCTGGGCGCATTGGGCACTCAAGCTCAACAAGCGCCGTCAACTAAATTTTGGCTTAGCTTGCACGGTTGCGCTTGGCTTACTGTTTTTATGTTTACAGGCCTATGAATACACCGAAGCCTATACCGAAATGAATTTAACGCTCAATGCTGGCATTTACGGCACGACATTCTTTATGCTAACTGGTTTTCACGGCCTGCACGTGACCATTGGAACCATCGTACTCATGGTTATTTTAAGACGCACCCTCAAAGGGCATTTCACGCCTGAGCGTCACTTTGCTTTTGAGGGTGCGGCTTGGTACTGGCATTTTGTTGACGTGGTTTGGTTGTTCTTATTTGTTTTTGTCTATTGGCTCTAGCAAGAGTGATTAAAGGCAATTATGGATTACAAGCGTCACAGTGTGTAGGATCAGCCGCGCTTAAGTTGTCCTGGCGAGGGCGTTGTTCTTGGTAATCGCATTGAATACATCCCCATTCCTCGTATTGATACAGTTTTGTGATCTCACCGCAGTCACTACAAGGTAGGTGACCACCCACTGATTTGAAGCCAAAGCCAGGGGCACCACAGCCTCTGCAAGATCGATTGATGCGAGTTGCCAATTTTTTAGCAAGCTCACCGATGGTTTGCATGCGCGTAGGATTCATCATTGCGCGCATGTCGGTCGCGATCAATAACTCATCGTACTTCTTAAATCCATCGGTTAATGACAGCTGAAGTTGATGAGGGGAACGAATTCCTTTTGCGATAACATGAAGCCTGTCAGCTGATTGAAGCGTGAGCGCATGACTAGGAAATAGAGCCGAGTTTAAAAACGAGTCCAGAGGAGTCTCTCTACGAATGGTTAGCATTTTATAATTTGTAACGGATGTTTGTAATTGCTCGCCAATGATCCAATGATGTTCCAAATCAACAAACGCCATCATTTCGTGTGCATGCGGAAGGTACGGATTGGATGGGTGAGAACCAAAACTGCCTTCACTAGCCAAGGATAAAGCGTAATTTTTTTTTTGAGCAGCCTGTTGCGCCTTTAAGATACACGTTTCGTAAGCTGATAACGATCGGGGAACCTCGCCAGTAAATGTGCCGAATTGATCAGTGTCGATTCCTGCCACGGTCAAATGACACCCAAGTGCTTGTCGAAAGACTGGCTCAATGACTTGCTCTTTTTGATGCATTGATGCGAGCAAAACAAATTTACCGGCATAGTTCATTCGAAACCCCAGTGCTACCCTTAATTGAACTAAGAAAAGTAATCGACCCTTGCAACGGATACATCCGAAACAAACATTACTCCCGAGCTATTTTCTAAAAAGGATTTCATTCCTGTGGCAATAGTCGCAATAGCTTCCTCTGGAGCGACGGCAATGAACATGACCAATACGGCTTTATCGTTAAACAATAGCTTGCCTTCATGAAAACCGTGATGTCCTTTTCCTGAGACATTTCTAATCACTGTAAAGCCAGAGACATTGGCCTCATTCAGCATAGTGGATAATAATGCTTCATTTTCTCCAGGCACAATCACCTCAATTTTCTTCATTTTATGTAATGTAACGTTACTATCATTACCATGATGTACCTTAATTGAGTCCATTGTTTTCTCCTATGTTAGTCATTAAATACCATTCCCCTGTGGTTCTCAGTTGATACGCTTGGTTTTCTGTCGGCTCTATCACAATCACATGAACCCAAGCATTAAAAAATAAGGTTTTTAAGATTGCTTGACGCTCAATGATGGTACTGACGTTGACTCTGGGTGCATAAATAACCGTAAGCAATCGCTGCGGTTGGTGAAAGTTCAGTGTATCGGTGGCTTTAACGGATTGTAACGGAAGTCCATGCATTAAATCACTACCATTCCCTTGCATAACGCCCATTTTACCGGTCACATTATGTGTGACTTTACTGCCACTGCCATAGGTTACATTATCAAGCGTAGAAAACAAATATTGTGTGTTGATCCATTCTGCAACAACCATTGGAGCGGTGAGTATGGTTTCAAGAGCAGTTAACTGTTCGTCCTGAGTCCAATCATAGGAATGAAGGAAGCAACGTCCCTCTAAGTCCAAGGCTTGCGTGAGTTGTCGAGGACCAATAATAAAAGCAGCATTTCGTGCCAACCCCCACTCAGGCCTAACTTCAGACCAGTCTTGACTCCGTCGGTGAGTTTCCTCGATCGGATTAACTCGCCCTTCTACATCAAAATAGTTGATTCGCGAAGCGGCATTGTTGGCTTTTGCTTGTAGCAAATTATTTTTTAACAAGCGCAACACGTTTTCATGAGACAGTGATGGCTGATTCTCTTCAAAAATCTGCATCTCATCCGTTGTGGTGTTGTGTTCGGCGGCTAAAAACTTTGTGTCTAAGGGGATACGGATACCACGCTCCGCCAACGAGTCCCTAATCGATACTTTGTTCAAGATAGCCGCTAACACTTTGGCGTTACCTCCACCATGGTTACCTCCGCACGCGCCACAATCTAATCCTGAAGCATACGGATTATTTTGCGTGCTACTACCATGGCCACAAAAAATAACAATTTTTGCGAAATGTTGAGTTAAACCCATAATACGTAAAACTGCCTCGGCATAAAGCGCTTGATCCGCTGGAGAAATTCCGTTGCTGCTATTCGCTGACGTCATGTCGATCAGCGGATAGGTCTTAACCGTTGGCATCATTGTTTCAACACATTGGTTGAGAATGGCTCGGGTCAACATTGGTTTAAGCGTTTTAGCTAGCATGAGTAAGCCACACCAAACACCTAATGTTTCAACTAACGCAAACGGCGTTGCAAAATTATATTTTAATTGTTGGTACATCTCCTTCAGCCCGTTAAGCAAGTTCTTACCTTGTTCATGCTGTTTTTCAATACAGGTATTTTTTTCACTGGGACTATCATGAACGTCGTAGCGAGGCTTTAACAAAACCGGACAAGCGTCAGTTACTTGCCCGGAGTTATAATCATGGAGACGAATAGGAAGCCCAAAAAATCCGGCAAAACCCAATGTTTCATAAGCACCAAGCATTTCCAAGTGCCGACGAAACGGCTCCGAACGCACATCAATACAAAATACCAGCTGAACCTCAGCAGAGGTATTTGCAACTGGTTGCATTTTTTTTGCTTCAGATAATAGGGCAGGAATTAAATGGGATTGATAGTCTTCTTCAAGTCGTTTGATGGTGTCAACCAAGGGATGTTGATGCGCGCTCTCCTGATCAAAAGTACTTTTAGAAAAATTAATTTCTGGATTCAGCAAAACCGTAATAATCAATCGAACAGCTACGAAATCAATTAGCCTCTCTGACTGTTCATCTGACTGATTCCCCGTATTTTGCCACTCGGTTCGCCACTTTACATAACCAGACCAACCCGACAATTGCGCCAATGATTCTTTTAAAAACGATAACTGTTTTTCACCAGAAATTTTTAGTAATTCTAGACACAAGATAATAGCTGCTTCTGCGTGATTAGGTAATTGATTTAACCATTGTTTATGTTGCTTAGATCCTTGATGAAGCATCTTGTCGTATTTGGAGAGATCTTTAAATACTGAATAAAAGCTTTTACTACCCTCAGGCATACCAATAACTCGTTGACCTTCATCAAAATACGAACTACACCATTTAATGGTTTCTCGGTTAATGTGCTGATAGTCAAGAGGACGGCTTGCGAATAAAAAATGTGCCTCGGACAATGCGATATCAAAGGGTTGTGACTCAAAGCCTTTTAGTGAGTTACACGCAATAAATGTTTTTAACGGCCACACAGGCGCTATCGATTGAGCAGCAAGGTGCACCAGAGTTCGAACATCAAGACTGCTGGATCGATGCTTTTCACCAGGCATGACTGTTTTAACAGAACCTATTTTTT
>DAIDLK010000103.1 GCA_027449525.1 Legionellaceae bacterium
AGTGCCTCGCGGCGTGCGGTGGACACTCGGCAAACAATGGCTAATTGATGGTGAGCACGCACTTCGTGCGGCAGTGCCGAAAAGGCTTCAATAAGGGCTTGCGTATTTTTGCGCGGATCAACACCCCCGGTGTACATAATGTATTCTTGCGTTAAACCATACCGTTGTTTGAGCTGCTCTGCTTTAGCTAATCGGTCATCACTTGGTCGAAAGTGTGGCTCTACCGCCGACGAAATAGTCACGCAACGGCTAGCCTGGGTCGGAAGATGATTCAGCACCTCGCGCGCGCAAGCATTGGAAATCGTTAATAACAAATCAGCTCGCTGCAAATAAGTCAACTGGCGTGCGTACCAAGCGGCTACGCGCTCGTCTTGTTGGTATAGGTTGGGGTACTCATAAGGGATTAAGTCGTACACAATCACGGCGTGTGGAATTTCTGGACTCAATTGCTTGATACTGACCACCGCATCGTCATCCAGACCTTCAAATAAGCTTAGCACTAAGACCAAATCCGGTTGCAGGGTTAATAAAAAGGCTTCTCGAACCAATTCCGCAGCCTGGCGTCGCCATGTATTGGCTGTATTGGCTGCATTGACCGGTCCAGGCGCATCCCATACCCGTATTTGTTCAGCTGACAGAGGAGGGTTAAATAACGCACAAGTGGTCGAAATAGTTTCAGGCAATAAGCCATTGAATGCAAAAATAATCTCATGCCTCTCGCTCTGCCGCAACAAGGCTTGCACCAATGACAACGCATAACGACCAATACCACGCTCTCGGCTACCAGAACTTTGTAACGCTTGCATATCAATAACCAGACGCATTAATGCTGCATCCGAGAACGCCCGGCTTTAAATTGCCGATAAAAATGTTGCGCACGAGGTGACAAATGTGTGCTAGAAAGACACCACCAGCTCAGCTTAGCGACGATCCAATGCCATGGAAAGAACACCGTAACCGAGACGAACCGTTGAATTTTTTTTGTTAGGCGATTGGCTAAACGAAACATCATTCAACAACTGCCAAACGTTCTAAAGAAAAGTTAGCATCTAAACACGTGCTACCCATGAAAAACGGCAAATGCACATTGACCACCTCAATGATGAGTGCATTATCCACCCACGCGTAATTGTGCGCTAAATGCGTATCTGAACTGGTTACTGCCAAAGAAACAGCATAAAAACCGGGGCCCAACAGGCAAGTAAAACGTAACTTAACCGTTACCGTTTCACCGGCTTGCACGGTGCGTTGAATTTGTTGAGTATGCCACGTATTGCTACCCCAAACCACATGACCGTGTTTATCACGTACCATAAAACCAACTACTAATTCAGGCATGCTTGATAGCGCACGCAATCGAGTCACTAATTCAGCCACTTGTCCTACTTGCAGACTCGTGAGTGGTTCTCCTGAGGTCACATCCTGTAATTGTAATGGCTCCACTTGAACTTCACCGCTGCCGCTTTGCGTGGTAACCCATCCTTGCGCATCGCGTCGCTGCGTAATCGACCCAGGTACGTGTTGCTTTTCTGCCATGCGAGCGCTGAAATAATCCAACACCTCATCGGGGAGACCGTCTTTGATCACACAGCCTTGCTCAAGCATGATCACGCGAGAACACAGGCCACGCACATCCGCCAAACTATGCGTCACTAAAATAATGGCCACCCCAGCTTCTTTGAATGCACGCATGCGAGCAAAACTTTTGTGTTGGAAATAAACATCCCCAACCGACAGTGCCTCATCGACAATCAAAATATCAGGCTTGAACGCTGTGGCGACACTAAACGCAAGCCGCATCTGCATTCCGGTAGAATACGTTCGAAGTGGCTGGTCAAAATAGTCACCCAACTCAGCAAACGCGGCAATCTCTGGGATAGCAAAGGCAATTTGTGTGGGTGAGTACCCCATGAGCCCCGCCGCATTGGTGGCATTTTGTCGCCCAGTCAGCTCAACCGAAAAGCCCATGCCTAACTCAAGGATAGCGGCAACCCGTCCCTGCGTAACCACACGCCCCTGTGTAGGGACAGCGGTTCCGGTGATTAACTTTAATAAGGTACTTTTACCCGCGCCATTATGACCAATTAAACCAACGGCTTCGCCGGCACGTACCGAAAAACTCACCTGCTGTAACACCCAATGCTCGGCGTGTGGACGAATGCTTGGCATGAACCAAGACGCAATCCGCCGTAAATTGCTACCCCATTGTGGATAAGACTTTCCGAGCTGAATAGCATGTAAAACACCGCTCATAGCACATCCGTTAGTTCTGCATTGCCACGCTGAAATACGAACAATCCCAGCGCAAGTAAACCACTCGTAACCGCCACAAGACAACCGATACCAACGATTGACGGCGCAGTATGATACACCAGTGCGTCTTGATAACTCTTAATTAATGGCGTTAACGGGTTCAAGAGCAACCAACCGCGATAGCGCTCGGGGATAATTTCTGGCATGTAGACAACAGGCGTCAGCCAAAATAAACATTGCAAGCATAACGGCACCACTTGCTCTAAGTCACGCAGAAAAACTGTAAACAAGCCTAATATTAATCCACAACTGCCGGCTAAACCGACCGTCAAACCCGCGAGCACGGGCAGCCATAGGATGGTCCAGCCTGGAGCCGCGCCTAAGCATGCAAAAATTACTAGCATGGCCAGTAATAACAACACGTTATTAATGAATGCGGTTGTCACCACCGTCATGGGTAACGCTAATCGCGGGAAGGGCAATTTTTTAATGGTATTGCGATGATCAATGAACACCATTTGACTGCGCTGAATGATCTCCGCAAATAACGACCAGCCGAGCGTTCCGGCCATTACGTACAGGGCATAGGCGTGTTGATTGGTCACACCAGGTAATTTGTTGGCCATCACGGCAGACAACACGCAGGCAACTAAAGCAACTTGCGCCAAAGGATTAATCACCATCCACAAGGCACCCAAGCGATTTCGAATAAATTTGCGCTGGAATTCCGTACGAACCAATGAAATGATAAAATATCGCGCGCCCCACAAAGCACGTAGCATAAATCACTCTTTGAATATCAGTAATTCAGGCACGAGTATATCGACAATGATGCACCGCTTCAACTAAACAATGATCCGCACGCCTTCACTCCCATGCTGCTTACTACAATTCAAAGAGCGAGGGGTCACACAGTTGGCTTATCTCGAGGACTAGGGTCTGTTGGTTTTACAATCGGTTCTACTTTGGGGCGCAAATTATCGAGTTTTGCCTTCCAATCAACCGTGTTCGCCGCGTGTTCCTCAACTGGGTCCCTATCATCGGCCATTGTTTGGCTTAGTTTCAACTCACCTTGATCTTTCGCATCAATAATTTGCCTTACAAAATCATATTGTGCTAACACAGCCTGATTACATCGTTGTAATTTTAATTGGATACTTGGATTGCGTAATCGATCGCCTAATTGTTGATAGTCACTCGCTGACCGAGCACGACGAAGAAGCCGCAATGTTTCGACCACATCAGGGTCATTCCCGGAGATTGCTTTCATCGCCCAATCATAATTTTCAATCAGTGATTTTTTATGGTACAAACATTCGTACAACATGAATTTATTGCTACTTAACGCTTCACCTAATGACTGATCTCCAGTGGCTCCACACAAAGGACCTGATAACCCATAACCTGCTAACATTGAAGTATGCGACATGCCTGAGGCCCAAAGCACCCGGTATTCCTTTCCAGGTTGGCCGGAATCATAACAAATTTCTTCATACCCACTATCGGTATTTAAAAAAGAAATACGTGCATAACCTTGCGCAATCAATTCATTTTGAATCGAAGATAACGCCGCTCGTTTATGCCGCAGACTTTTACCAACCATTATGACATCCTGATTTTTATCACTAGTTTTTGAAAATTCACCGTGGACATTCAAAAAATGCACGGCAGGAACTTCTGGACCTGCAAAAACACCCAGTAGGTCATCATGGCTGTATTGCATGGCTAACTCTGTCTTCACTTGATAAGTTATATAATCCTTCTCTTTTAGCAGATGTTTGCGAAGTCTGGCATCTAATTGACTTACCAGCTCAGCAGGAGGGGGAGGGTGAACCAACGTTTTACTCAATAAAATACCCATCTCACCAGCACGTCGATTCAATCCAGAATACACTGTTTCTGCGTAAACAAGGTATTGACAATTCGTTTCGCGAAAAGAACGAGATAAATGCACCATACCTCGCTCGGGCTCGGTCAAGTCCCAAAAATGCTGTAAATTCGCCTCAATTCATCCCACTGAGCTCCTCTTTTATTGACT
>DAIDLK010000104.1 GCA_027449525.1 Legionellaceae bacterium
CAACATTATCCCCAGACCCAAAGAAAATCGTGCTGTGTTGGTTAATGATTGACAGTCTATACAATATTTCCCAACCATTGTAAGCCCATAGAGAGTCCTTGTAGTCCAAAGTTAGTGCTTTGTGAGATGCTGTTGGATGCAGGCGAAACGGCACTGGTCAGCACATTAAAGTAATTAGTCCACATCCAGCTTAAATCAAGATTTAAATGACATGTGGTCATCGGATAAGTGAACTGACCGCCTAATCTGCCTTCTAATTCGGGAACAACCGTAGCGTGATTGTAGTTGATACGAAACGTTTGGTTGGCGGTTACATTACTTTTGCTGGTGCCGGCTAAAATCGCCACCGCCGCACGCGCATAGAGCGTATAACCATCGAGTGGTGACAGGTCAAAAGCGGCACCAACGCGCGGTCCAAAGCCACTGTAACTTGCATTATAGAGACCATTAAATGACGTTGCAACTGGCAATGCGCCATTGATGGATACCGTACTGTTATACACGTTATAGCCCATGTTGACTAAGCGCGAGTATTCACCACCTCCGTGAACACGCAATAGGGTATAAGGACTCAGGGTAAGGTGCTGGGCGTACTCCAAGTTGACTTGATCCCACTCGAGGTGAAGGGATTGGTAAACTGAGTTAAATTGCGCGTTGACACTAGTGCCTGAGGGGTAAAGGTAGCTTAGTGAGCTCGGGGAGTACGATTTTGAGTTATTATCTCGTAAGTCGCTCCAGTTGATGGCTAATTCGTTGGCCGCGTTCAGGTAAAATGCGCCATTGACGGCAAATCCCCAACTCCAATTGGGGTTAAGACCTAAATTAATGGCGGATGAGCCGGCCGAGAGTGTTACCGTGTTTTGGTATAAATCTGAGTTGGGTTGTAAATAAAGCGCTTGTACGCCTAGACTCCAGGCGCTATTGGCGCAATAGCCATCCACGTTATAAGCGGAACAGCTAACACCCATTGAGCCGGCGTATGCATCAGTTGCGCCGGCAATTAACAACGGAATTAATGATTTTATGGAGCGCATAGTCAAACCGTTGGTGCAATTAAGCGCAGATTCTATCAGTTCGACGCGCAGATTCAACTAGTATGGTCTATATTTTAATTCATCGACCTAGTACAAAGGATAGCTCATGCGATCAGACAGAGAGTCTAAAAAAGTATTAACGTCTCAAGAACGTGAAGAGCAAGAGCTTGCAGAAGCGATAGCAGCTAGTCTTGAGTCGCAGGCTGAGGGAACAAGAGGGCACACACCACCTAATGCCAATCAAATTGGTGGTTTCGATCAACGAGGGTTGCAATTTAGTGAGCCAGTGATGAAAGCTGGCGCGGATACATTACATGCAGCTTATCCCGGTTTGCGAACCATACGCGGGGACGGAAACTGTTATTATCGGGCAATCATGTACGGTTTACTCGAGCAAATCATTATGGCGCCTAATCGAGAGGTACTATGTGGAGAACTGATCCATAAATTTAGAGTATTGCGTGATAAAAGTTCGTTAGGCGATTCTCAAAAGATTGATAATCTGATCATAAAATTACAATTAGCGCAAGCCAACGAATTATGGCCGACCGTAGCTGATTTTGAAGCCGATATGCGTGACCCTAATTCAGATACTGATGCAGCACTTGTGTGGAGTGCGCGTTTGATGTGTGCAGATGCAACCAGAACACAAGATTTCGTCAGTGGTACCTTTGACAATTACCCTGGTACGAACGAAGAAGAAAAAAAACAAGCCTATCTCAAGAGCATTGTAACGTATGGTGAAGATGCCCAAGATGCAGCGGTTGATGGTAACTTGCTCCCGATTGCACTTGGCATTAATTCTACCAAAACTTATTTTGGAACATCAGGAAGTTCAAAAGGAAAAATCGTGTCGATTCCAGGAAACGATGGGGCTCCATTAGGCCTGACGGTGCATCTTTTATTAAGGCCCGGGCATTATGATCTACTTTACTCGAAGGAGCAGGTGGCTCAATTTTATAAACATCAAGTGAGCGACATCAGGGATGGTGACAGTTTGGACAAAAAGCTCAAGACGTTTACCAAGAATTTTTTGACGTTATTAGCCAACCCTGATTCCAAAATTTCGCACATCAACGCTTCCCGAAAGTTAGTCATGAAGACGGTGGAGGCGTGTGACCCTGAAAAAGGGTTGAGTCATTTAATATCACTCAATGATGCGTTGACGCAGCAACAAGAACAGGCGCAATCGAATCAAGCATGGGCTAAACGAATTGACGTGGAATTAATTATTGTGCAAGCTAAAATCGCTGAATTAATGGAGCCCCCCCATCCTTGACGGCGAAGCGC
The DNA here is from genome assembly GCA_027449525.1 of Legionellaceae bacterium. Taxonomy (GTDB): domain Bacteria; phylum Pseudomonadota; class Gammaproteobacteria; order Legionellales; family Legionellaceae; genus JAGVJT01. The sequence continues at coordinate 2,325 of DAIDLK010000104.1, forward strand.
TTATTCTGGCACCATGCTTTTTTTAAATTTGATTAGCGAATCAATCGGGTGAAGATTTTAGTGGCAGTTAAGCGTGTAGTTGATCCCTATGCCAAAATTAACGTGAATGCCAATCAATCAGAGGTCTTGACACAGTCGCTTCAACACACGATGAATCCACTGGATGAAATTGCTTTGGAAGCTGCATTGCGTTTAGCTGATGCGCATCAGGTGAGGGACATTGTGGCGGTTAGTATTGGCTCGATTCATAGCACCGAAACCTTACGTTACGCTTTAGCTTTGGGTGCAACTCGTGCAATTCATGTTCTTACCGATAAAGTGCTGCCGAGTTGGCATGTTGCTCAAATTTTACAATGTTTGGTTAACCAAGAGCAGCCTAACTTGGTTCTGATGGGAAAACAAGCCACCGACACTGATAGTGGTCAGACACCCGCCATGTTAGCCGCACTCCTGAATTGGCCACAAGCGACCGCTGCAGTTGCAATGCATTATGCAGACGATCGTTTGGTGGTGAAACAGGAGTCCGAGTTAGGTGCGGTGACTATCAGCTTAGAGTTACCCGCCGTGGTGAGCGTTGATTTATGCCTCAATCGATCGCGTTACGTGCCGTTAACCAATCTGCTGCTTGCGGCACAAAAGCCGCTGCATCAAATGAACCTAGATGAGCTTGAGCTTGATTTGCCCCCTTTGACACAAATTCTGCAGGTTAGGTTACCAACAGCACGTCCCGCCGGGATTCGAGTCAATTCTGTGAGTGAATTGCTCGATAAATTACGGCACGAGGCAAAGGTTCTTTTTCCGTGAGCACTTTATTGGTAATAGAGCACGCAAATCAATGCCTGCACCCGAGTACCACACGCCTATTATCCGCTGCATTGTCCTTGCAGCAGCCAGTAACAGCACTTATCGTGGGCCAACGTTGTACTAATATAGCTAGTCATGTGGCTACACTTACCGGTATTGATGAGGTATTAGTTGCCGATAAAGCTTGCTATCAAGAGCAATTTGCTGAAAATGTTGCCCAGTTAGTTGCTCTTGTGGCAAAACAGTACACGCACGTGTTGCTGCATGCCTCCCACTGGGGGCGAGGAGTATTACCACGGGTAGCCGCTCACTTAAATTGTCCGCAGGTATCGGATGTTATTAACATTCTATCCCTTGATACGGTTGAGCACCCAATTTATGCCGGAAATGCCATTGAAGTGGTGCGTGTATTAACGCATCACAAACTAATGACAGTGCGTTCTGTGGTTTTTCCAGCGGTCACCGCAAGACAGGCACCTTGTGCGATAGTGTATTTGCAGCACGAATTTTTTATTGAAAAAAAGACACTGTTAACGCATGATGAAGCTGTCACTCAGCGTCCCGAGTTAACCCAGGCCGCCTGTGTAGTCGCTGCAGGCAGGGGAGTGCAAACAAAAGCGCTGTTTAACTTAGTGGAGCAGCTGGCTGATCAACTTGGTGCCGCTGTTGGCGCAACGCGTGCCGCGGTTGATGCAGGTTTTATAACCAATGAGTATCAAATCGGTCAAACGGGCAAAACCATCGCGCCGTTGTTGTACTTAGCCCTTGGTATTTCTGGCGCTACTCAGCATTTAGCTGGAATGCGAGATGCCAAAGTGATTGTGGCAATCAATAAAGCCGCTGATGCACCTATTATGCAACTAGCGCATTACGCGCTCGTCGGTGATCTAGCCGATTTGTTACCGGAATTAATCCAAAGCTTAACAAAGGAGTAACCCATGTTGGTTGGCGTCCCCAAAGAAATTAAAGCGCAGGAATACCGTGTTGGTCTTACTCCAGCGAGTGTACGGGAAATTATCTTTAGCGGAGGCAGCGTACTGGTGGAAAAGCACGCTGGGTTAGGGATTGGTATTGACGATGACGAATTCGTTGCAGCGGGCGCACAGTTGGTTGATTCAGCGGAGGAAGTCTATCAGCAGTCTGATTTGATCGT
>DAIDLK010000105.1 GCA_027449525.1 Legionellaceae bacterium
GTACGGATTATTTGCAGTTGAAACCTTTACGTTAGTGATTGCCATCTTATTGCTGGTTGCGGGCCTACTCGCACTTAAAAGTAAACCAAGGAACCATCTTAAAATTCAATGCTTGGATAAGCAGCGGCACGAACTAGAGCAACAGCTACACAAAGAAATTTCTGGTAAAAAACAGCGCTTGCTTAAATCCCACAAAAAAGTAAAAAAAAATGCTCCCCGCTGCTATATCCTTGATTTCAAAGGTGATATGTTGGCATCGCAAGTTGAAGCACTGCGTCACGAAATTACTGCCCTATTGACCATTGCAACCCCAAGCGATCAAGTTATCTTGCGTATCGAAAGCCCGGGCGGTTCGGTGAATGGCTATGGTTTAGCAGCAGCCCAATTACAGCGCCTGCGCGATCACAAGATTCCGCTGATTGCCTGCATTGACCAAATAGCAGCCAGTGGTGGTTATCTAATGGCCTGTGTGGCTAATCAAATTATCGCTTCACCGTTTGCTATCATTGGTTCAATTGGTGTGGTAGCGCAATTACCTAATTTTAACCGTTGGTTAAAAAAACAAAATATTGATATTGAATTACTCACGGCAGGTGAATACAAACGTACTCTCACGCTATTTGGCGAAAATACGGCTGCTGGTCGCAAAAAGTTCCAAGAAAATTTAGAGGCTATTCATGCCGCCTTTAGAAACTACGTGCTCATCAACCGCAATCAATTGGATATTGATCAAGTTTCGACAGGTGAACATTGGTTAGCGATTGACGCAATGGCACTTGGCTTGGTTGACGCATTAAAAACCAGCGACGAAGTCATTGAAGCGCATCGAGCCAATTACAACATGTACGCACTGACGTTGCAAACAAAACCATCCTTGCGCACCAAATTATTCAAGCCTTTCCTGAAATTAATCCAGAATCATTGGCTGTAAACGCTTTGCGCAAACACCAGAATGATTTATAATTGGCCTATTAATTCATGAAACTGGATTTCGATGGCTATTGTTGTTTGCGGCATTAATCACAAAACAGCGCCACTCGCCCTACGAGAGCAACTCGCTCAGCCGGTTGATAACCAAGTCGAATGTTTAGCCGACTTAATGGGCCATGCCCATTTGCAAGCGGCCATGCTCTTGTCAACTTGTAATCGAAATGAATTGTATTGCGAGACCAGTACCCCAGAACAAGTGCTTGTTTGGTTTAGCTTAGCTTATGGCCTTTCGTTAGACCAAATGCACCCGGCACTCTACTGTTTTGAGGAAGAAGATGCGGTGCGCCACATGTTATGTGTCGCCAGTGGGGTCGATTCAATGATGATTGGTGAACCACAAATTTTAGGACAAATGAAGCAAGCTTACCAACAAGCCGAACACGGCGGTTCAATGAGCAGTAATCTTCGTTTAGTCTGTTCGTTTGTGTTTGGCGCGAGCAAGCGTATTCGCCACCTTAGTGGTATTAGTAACAATCCCATCTCCGTTGCTTCTGCTGCCGCGCGCTTGATTAGTCAGCAATTTACTAATAATACATCGTTACACGTGTTTATTATCGGCAGCGGAGAAACGGCGGCTTTGGTCGCTAAATACCTACAACAGCAGGGTGTGCGCCACTTCACGGTCATTAGCCGCACGGAGAGTCATGCCCGTGCATTGGCCGAGAAACTGGCGGGTTCAGCTTACCTTACCATCAATGAAATTCCTACCCATTTAGCACAGGCTGATGTAGTCATTTCCGCTACCTCTTGCCCAATGCCATTCATTAGCCAAGACATGGTAACGCAAGCCCTTATGAGTCGGCAGCAGCGACCCATGTTTTTTATTGATTTAGCTGTTCCACGCGATATTGAGCCTGCCGTTGGTCAATTACCCAACGTGCAACTCGTCAACATTGACGACTTACACTCGGCCATTGAACAAGGTCTCAGCGAGCGACGTGCCGCCGCATCCTATGCCCAACAACTCATCGATGACGAGCTGCAAGCTTATAATCGCTGGATGCGCACCCGGCTTGCCAAAGAAGTTATTTGCGATTATCGCCATCAAATGCAAACGTTAGCGCAACACGAACTCGATCGTGCACGCAAAAAATTAACCGCAGGCCATTGTAAATACCAAGTTATTGATGAATTTTGTGCGCGTTTGGTGAAAAAACTAACACATGCACCCACAATCGATTTACGCCATGCCGCGGCGATGAATCCGCATGAATTGGCATGAAAAAATCTCTGACACTGAAGCTTGAACAACTCAGCGAACGCTTTGAAGAAATTAATCGCCTACTGGCTGATCCGGCAACTATAGCCAATCAAACCCAATTTAAAGCCCTTTCAAAAGAATACGCACAACTAGAACCAATTCAAGCTTGTTTTTGTGAGTACACCAAGGCCTCGCACAATTTAAGTTCCCTCACTGAACTACAACAAGGCGAGGATTCGGAATTAGCCGCCTTGGCCGGTGAAGAAGTAACACAAGTGGCATCAGAGATTGAGCGCTTAGAAAAAGCCCTGCAGGCGCATCTACTACCCAAAGATCCAGCCGATGAGCGCAATGTGTACCTAGAAATTCGTGCCGGTACGGGCGGAGACGAAGCCGCGTTATTTGCTGGCGATTTATTTCGCATGTACAGCCGGTACGCAGAACGCCAAGGCTGGCAAACTGAAATCATCAGTGCCCATCACGGTGAGCACGGCGGTTTTAAAGAGATCATTGCTCGCATTCAAGGCACTAGCGTCTATTCCCAATTAAAATTTGAATCCGGTGCCCATCGCGTACAAAGGGTGCCTACTACGGAATCCCAAGGACGAGTGCATACCTCCGCCTGCACGGTAGCCATTTTACCCGAAGTAGAAGAAATTGATGTCATTGACATCAATGCGGATGAACTGCGTGTTGATACGTATCGCGCTTCGGGCGCCGGCGGCCAGCATGTTAATAAAACCGATTCAGCCATCCGAATCACTCATTTACCCACCGGAACCGTTGTGGAGTGTCAAGATGAACGATCCCAACATAAAAACCGTGCGAAAGCGATGGCATTGCTAAAAACCCGCCTATTGGATGCAGAGCAGAGCAAGCAACGCCAAGAGCAAGCACAAATGCGCAAATCGTTGGTCGGTAGCGGTGATCGCTCGGAACGCATTCGCACTTATAATTTTCCGCAAGGCCGCCTAACTGATCACCGCATTAACCTCACTTTGTATCAATTAAGCGATATCATGGAGGGGGATTTATCCCCCTTGATTGATGAACTAAAACGCGAATACCACGCCGAGTTATTAACCGATTTAAACGCACATGACCAGCATTAGCGAATTACTGCGTACTGCTCGCCAACAATTGCCAGAAAGCCCTAGCGCACCTTATGACGCCGAGCTTTTGTTGATGCACAGCCTGCAGTGCACGCGCAGTTTTCTCTATGCACACGCCACGGACAACCCCACTGACGATCAATGCGCACAATTTAGCTCACTCATCTCCCAGCGTGCGCAGGGTGTTCCGGTGGCTTACCTAACCGGTCAACGCGAATTTTGGTCTTTACCGTTGCAGGTATCACCCGCCACCTTAATCCCCAGACCTGAAACAGAATTACTGGTTGAAGTGGCTCTGGATACTTACAAAGGCCGTCAATTTGTCAATTTACTCGATCTAGGGTGTGGCAGTGGTGCCATTGCACTAGCCCTGGCGCACAGCCGTCCCGGTTGGTCCATTACTGCTAGTGATTCGAGTGTTGAAGCATTAGCAATTGCCCAAAACAACGCAAGAGCACTAAACCTCACTACGATCCACTGGCTAGAATCCGATTGGTTTAACGCAATTCCACAGCAATTATTTGACGGCATCCTATCCAACCCACCTTACCTAGCATGGAACGATTCGCATCTCGAGGAAGGTGATGTGCGTTACGAGCCACGCAGCGCACTAGTTAGCGGTCCTGACGGATTGGAAGCATTACAACAGATCATTTTGAACGCGCCTAATTACCTACGCGCAGGAGGGTATTTGTTATTAGAACACGGCTACAATCAAGCCGAAACGGTAGCCGCTTTGTTAATAGCCCGGGGATTCCATACGATTACCTGTTTTCACGATCTCCAAGGCCATCCGCGCGTTACTCAAGCCATGACTGGTCGATAGTTTAGCATGACATGAGCCTATCTTAATCAAAATTTTGATCAAATTAAAAACTTATGGTTGATATAAATATCATTATGATTTTAAATATTGATCCTTTTACCAAAACCAGGGAATTTTTTTATGAGATTATCTACTGCAGCCAAGCTATTG
>DAIDLK010000106.1 GCA_027449525.1 Legionellaceae bacterium
ACCGTCCTGGGATTTTGTAAAGTAAGAAAATCGTTGCCTCTGGTTAACGCAGCCGAAGTAACACCGCCACCGCTGCCGCCGGTAGAGTTTACTTCAAAGTCCGATAATTTATATGCCGATAGCCTGTACCTGCACGCCGCCAGTCGACTCAATAGTGCACCGCTTAATTGGCAGGAAGCGCAGCCCGTCATCAAACGTTTTCTCACCGAGCAAACGGGCATTGCCTTAAACCAAGCCACCCTCATGGATGGTTCTGGTTTATCACGCGACGATCGCCTATCGGCACAACAAACCGTCGACCTATTACGCTTTTTGCACGCGCACTTCCCCTTATCATTCGAATACATTGCCGCGCTGCCCATTGCAGGCCAGGACGGAACATTACAAAAGCGGTTTAAAAAACCCTCCCAACAGGGCTTTGTGCGCGCTAAAACAGGCTATATGAGTGGCGTGACTAGTTTATCCGGTTATTTATACACCGCCAATGCACACACGTTGGCGTTTGCTCTTTTCATTAACCGACAAGCAGGCTCAAACCCACGTATTGCTGGCGGTTATCGCGGGTTAATTGATCACCTTTGTGATTATTTTTTACAGCAAAAACCAGATAACCTGCCAGCAGCCAGTCTGAGTAATGCCCACGAACGAGTCGCTTTTCAGCAGCACCCTACCGTCAGTGAAACCAAACGCGTGCATCAAGGCCGCTGGCGACGCATTGAAGCGGCTTTAAAACAAGCCTTGAAAGGTAAACCAGTTGGCGTGGTGTTTCGTCCTGATGCGCTCATTGTGAATGATCAAGACCCTAACAACCTCAGCGTTTGGCGCGCGCTCAACACCATCCATCAAAAATACCCCTTCTCGGTGGCGTTATTCGGCAACAGCGCACCCGACCGACAGCCTTCATCGCCGCCACTCTTGTGGATAAAACCGCAAACAACAGCACTCAAACAGCAACGCATCTGGACGTTGTACCATCCGGTCGATTGGGCCTATTGATGATGAGCTAATGATTAGCGCAGCTGCCGCGATAAGATATCCAACGCGTGTTGCAATGCCTGTATTTCGTCAAATAACTCGAGTGCTAGCACAGCCCCTGGTGCATTGACTCCTAAATCCTGCCGCAAACGCGCGGCGGTTTGTACCCGAGTCAGTTGACTAGCGTCAAAAAGCACTTGTTCATGCTGTAAGGTTGCATCAAATTCCTGCAATAAGCCTTGTTCGAGTAGTTCGCGTAACACCGTTTCTGAAACGCCAACGTGCTCGCACACTTGAGTGAAGGTTAATTGCGTTGCTTCGTTGACGATCACAGTGGTGGTCACGGTGTGTTTAACCATGCGATTTCTCCCAATGCGCGCGCGGATTAAACGGCATTTGTTTGGCCATGGCTAAATAGCATGCTTTATCGGCGGCCGTTTTAGGCACGGGTACCATAATTTTTAGCAACACGTACTGATTACCAACTACCTTGCCCGGCAAACCACGCCCTTTCAACCGCAACGACTGCCCACCTTGTGAACCGGGTGGGATTTTTAACTCGACCTCGCCACCTAACGTGGGTACTTTAATGGTAGCACCCAAAGCCACATCCCATGGCGTAACCGGTAAGGTTAAATAGACATCATCACCCAGCACATCAAATAACGGATGGGGAGCTATTTCAATGGTTAAATAGAGGTCACCTTTGGGCCCACCGTTCAAGCCTGGCTCACCTTGTCCAGCCAACCGAATTGCTTGTCCAGCACGAATGCCGGCAGGAATCGTCACCTTCAATTCAGTCGCTTCACGTCGAGTTGGATCAGCACTGGGAATCTGCAACGATTTTACTGCGCCATGATAGGCCTCCTCCAAACTAATGCGCACTTTCCCTTGCCGGTCCGCACCAGGGTATCTCTGGGTGCGTGCGCGCCCTTGACCAAACAAGGACTCGAACCAGCTTGCATCAAAGCCCTCGCCATCAGCAAAAGGTGCGCTCTGTTGATGAAAGGGCGCTGTATACGGCGGTGGCTGTTGGCGACTCACATCGTACGCTCGGCGCTTTTGAGGATCTTTTAACACCTCGTACGCCTCGCCCAAGGCTTTGAACTGCGCTTCAGCATTCGCCGCTTTGTTTAAATCGGGATGGTACTTACGTGCCAATCGACGGTAAGCCAGTTTAATTTCTTTCTCGGAAGCATCTGGCTTGAGCCCCATGATCTGATAATAGTCTTTATCCATGCAGTAATTGCTCAACGTAACGACGACAAGTTAACGGCTTCGCGAGGTAATGAATCAGTTGCCGTGATCCCCCCGTGCCAATAATTAGTAATGATCCGTACTGCAACAAGCTACCCAATACCGTTTGACGAATGTCCAAACTTTCAATGCGAGTTAATGGGATATCAATGGTGTAACGCACCAATAAACCGGTACGCCAAATCAGTTGCTTTTTTTTAATGGTAAGCGAAGAAAATTGGTAGTTAACCCACACCATAGCAGCCCACAGGAGTGAAAATAGGGCAAAAAATAAGACATACGCCCGCGCATGGGTACCAGGAAACCAGACATAAAGCCCCATCGCAAACAGCAACAGGCTACAAGGACCACTGAATACTATCCAGTGCAATCGCGCCACGTACACTACCTCTTCTTCCATTGTATACCCCACTACCGGCCGTTTTGTTATATACTAAGATCCTCCGAGCACACTAGGCTGACCATGCGCAAAATCACGCAGTGCCTCAATCCAATGCTCACAACGGTGTGTGCCCGCGCCATTGAGCTCGAATCGCTAACCGCCATTATTCAGGGCACCTTCAGCGCTCACGCTACGGCACGCTGCCGAGTAGCCAGCTTTAACAAAGGGTGTTTATTGCTGGTGGTAGACAACGCGATAGACGCTACTGAGCTACGCTACCAATTACCCGCTTTGCGTGATTATTTACGCAAGCACGTTGGCTTGCACCAACTGGTCACCATCAAAATTAACGTGGCCACTGATGTTAATCTAACCCACCCCGTGCAACCAAAGCCAAAGACGCAACCATCGCAATTATCAACGCAGGCTCGCGCTACGTTATTAGCGAGCAGTAAGCGTTGCGACTATCAACCGCTACGGGACGCCCTAGCGCGCCTAGCCAGAACAGCGAGTGACAATTAGACCTCAGCTGGCACCAGAGTAGTAAACGGCGCAAACGACTTACTTCTTTTCGCACCGTAGTGGGTGTATTCCCACGCATCTTGTTGCTGCACGAGCGCACGCAGTAATTGGTTATTTAATTCGTGCCCGGACTTGTAGCCCTCGAATGCACCAATCAGTGCGGATCCCAATAAGTACAGATCACCCATCACGTCAAGTATTTTGTGGGTGACGAATTCGGCATCAAAGCGAAGGCCGTCTTCATTCAGCACGCGATAATTATCAACCGCGACGGTATTATTTAAGTTAACGCCTTTGGCTAAATCCAGCTGACGCAGTTTTTCGTAATCGGATAAAAAACCAAACGTACGGGCACGACAGACTTGTTTTACGTACGAGGTTTCAGAAAAATCGAAATGTGCCACTTGTGGTTTATCATTAAACACCGGGTGATCAAAGTCAATGGTAAACGACACACGGTATCCGGCATGCGGCAGTAATTGCACGTATTTATCTTGCGATTCAACCCGCACTGGCTTTAGAATACGAATAAAACGCTTGGCCGCTTCTTGTTCACGAATTCCCGCTGATTGCAGCAAAAAAGTAAACGGTGCCGCCGAACCATCCATAATGGGAATCTCCGGCGCGTTCATGTCAACGTAAGCATTATCAATACCTAGGCCGGCAAACGCTGACAGCAAATGCTCGACGGTGGCCACACGCACGCCCTGATGCTGCAACGTAGTGCAAAGCGTGGTGTCACTCACGTGCTCGTACAAAGCTGGAATTTCTACCACGGGGTCGTGATCGATGCGCCGAAACACGACTCCGGTGTTACGAGGAGCCGGCCGTAAGGTCAGACTCACTTTTTCTCCTGAATGCAGGCCAACCCCGGCCACTTGAATCACTTTTTTCAGTGTTCGTTGTTTTATCATTCCATTACTCACAGTTAACTAAACTTTTAACGCACAAAATCCTAAGATTTTAGCAATTACTAAGGTATTCGTCTACTCACGGCTCAACTTCTTCATGGCGACGCAAAAAAGCAGGAATATCTAAATAATCGACATCGGGTGCTACCTCAGCCACGCGTTGCTTAGTGACCTTGCCACTTGCCGCGTGTTTGCGCATGACGGCAGGACGCTCAAGATCGTGGTAATCA
>DAIDLK010000107.1:0-246 GCA_027449525.1 Legionellaceae bacterium
GTGATAACCCCTTTACCGGGGCGAAGAAATACACGAGCAGACGAACTTTTTCTGCGACCAGTTCCGTAATATTGCTTAGCTTGAGCCATAATACTTATTCCTTGATCTCTAATTGCTGTGGTTGTTGCGCGGCGTGAGGATGTTCCGTGCCGATGTATACTTTGAGCTTGCGATACATGTCGCGGCCTAACGGGTTTTTTGGCAACATGCCTTTTACGGCTTGCTCGATAATACGCACAGGATCTT
>DAIDLK010000107.1:256-4259 GCA_027449525.1 Legionellaceae bacterium
TAATGCCACCTGGGAAACCCGAATGACGATAGTAAATTTTTTCTTTAAACTTACGACCAGTAACGGTTACTTTATCGGCGTTGGTAACAATAATGTAGTCACCGGTATCCACGTGCGGGGTATACTCGGCTTTGTGCTTACCGCGTAATCGACGCGCAATTTCGGTAGCAATTCTACCCAATACTTGACCGCTCGCATCAATAATAAACCAATCACGCTTTACTTCATGTGACTTGGCACTAAATGTTTTCATGTAGTCGACTCCGTGCATGCTGAGTATCTCAGTCTTGAACGGGCGATTTTAACTAACTATCAGGGAAATCACAAGTGAAATTTATAGAGTAATCGCTTAAAAATTACTTTACTTCGATTTTATTTTTTAATTTTAGACCAGGCTTGAAGGTGACTACACGACGTGCCGTTACAGGAATCACTTCACCTGTTTTTGGATTACGGCCAGGACGCTCGGTTTTATCACGCAAAATAAAGTTGCCAAAGCCTGATAATTTTACTGAGTGCCCATGCGCTAAACTTGTGCGAATCAATTCGAAAAATTCTTCGACCAGCAACTTGGAGTCGATTTTACTCAATCGAGTATGATCGCACAGAGCATCCACTAAAATCGCCTTACTTAATGCATTCACGATTAGTCCCTTAATACAATATCAAGTTTTTCATTTAATGCGTTCAGTGTCGTACAAATTAACTGGTTGACTTCTTCGTCTACCAATGTACGATGTTCATCTTGTAAGGTCAAGGCAATTGCCATACTTTTCTTACCCAGAGGTAAAGCTTCACCGTAGTATTGATCAAACAATTGTAACGCTTTCAATAGCTCGGCTGGAATGACTGCACGCATCACCTGCTCAATGGCTGCGAAAGGAGTCGCCGCATTCACCAACAGTGATAAATCGCGACGAATGTGTGGGTATTTAGAAATACGTTGGTAACGCACGTTCCGATTGAGCTCGCAAGCACTTAAATCAAGCTCAAATAAATAAACAGCAGTCGTTAACTCCATCGCTTGTGCAATGCGGGGGTGTAACGCACCAACCCAACCAACGGCCTGCTCAGCACAAAAAAGTTGAGCCGATTGCCCTGGATGAAGCGCTGGGTGAGTAGCTGCTTTACAGTGAATGGTTAACTTTAAGTGGGCACACAATGCCTCAACCTCACCCTTCATGTCATAGAAATCGTAGGCGCGTGCGGTCATACCCCAATGGCAGGAATTGGTAACCCCAGCCATCAGACCAGCTATCACGGGTCGCTCACTCAGCACGTCAGCTTGACGGTCAAACACGATGCCAGATTCGAAGCATTTGAGATTAGGTTGCTGACGATGGCTATTGTATAAATACATCGCCAGCAATCCAGACCATAAACTAACCCGCATTTCAGCTAACTCAGAAGAAATAGGGTTCAAAAGGGTCATAACTTCAGCATCCGGAAACAATGCCCGCTGCAACGTTGGTTCGACAAAACTGTAGCTGATTGCTTCATGATAGCCACATTGTGCTAAATACTGACTTGCTGAATAAGCGGCTAGCTGTTTAGCATCACAATCACCCGCCTTCAGCGGCGCCAGAATTGGTGCTGGGGGTAATTGATCATAACCGTGTACACGCAAAATCTCTTCCACTAGATCCACGGCTAGAGCAAGATCAAAACGATAATAAGGCACAGTTACCTGCCAAGGGATCATTGCATCATCCACTTGCAAACCAAGCTTACGCAAAATAAGCAACATCTGCTCATCCGGCAAAGTCAATCCCGTCAAACTGACAAACGTACTCGGGCTAAATGCAATCACGGTTGACGAGCGGGCATGTGTTGCATCCCCCACCACAACCAAAGGCCCGGCTTCTCCGCCAATTATCTCCAGCAGCATGCTGGTCACCCGCTCGAGTGCCGCTTGATGCAACTGGGGGTCAACACCACGTTCAAAGCGGGTACACGCATCACTCGAGAGGCTATAACGACGTGCCGTATTGGCAATGGCAACGGGATCAAAGTAGGCGCTTTCTAACAACACATCCTGAGTCTTCTCCGTAATACAAGACGCCTCATCCCCCAGAATACCCGCAAGTGCATGCACCGACAGGTCATCAGCCATCACGAGCGTGTCATGGTGCAGACCAAGCTGCTGCCCGTTCAGTAGGGTCACGTTTTCTTGGTCCGTCGCGTAGCGAAGGCTTAATTCACCGGAAATCGTTGCTAAGTCGTAAGCATGCAGGGGTTGACCTAACTCTAGCATTACATAATTGATAACATCGACCACCGGATGCTGAGCACGCAGACCACAGCGGCGCAAACGTTCAGTTAACCATGGCGGAGTGACGGCCTCCGGATTAATCCCTTTTACTATCCGTATCGCCATGACTGGACAGGCGATGGGAGCTTGTAACGTTAATTTTGGCGGCAGGAGGTTCGCATTAACTTGCACTGGCGCACTTTCATGACGCTGGTAAGGAGTATCTAATAAGGCGCTTAGCTCACGAGCAATCCCTAAAACACTGAAACAGTCGGCACGATTCGGCGTTAAATCAATCTCAAACACCTGATCATCCAACGCCAAGTACTCACGCAACGAACCACCTAATGGTGCCTCGTCAGGCAATTCGATAATGCCTTCCGACGCCTCACTTAAGCACAATTCGCTGAGTGAACATAACATTCCTTGAGAGAGTTGGCCACGCAGTTTAGTTTCTTTGATAACCACATCGCCTGGAAGTTTAGCGCCCGGCAACGCCAAAGCCACCACCAAGCCTGGACGAACATTAGTGGCGCCACAAACCACTTGCAGCAATTCATCACCTGATGTATCGACACGACAAACGGTTAAGCGATCAGCTTCGGGATGAGGAAACGTTTCGATGACTTTTGCCACAATAACTTGTTCAAACGGAGCGGCAACCGGAACCAGTTGATCCACTTCAACACCAGCCATCGTCAACCGAGCACTCAATTCTTCTGCGGTTAGCGGGGTGGCAATCCATTCCCGCAACCAGGCTTCACTAATTTTCATACACTGTCCTAAAATTGGCTTAAAAAGGCGAGATCGTTTTCAAACAATAAGCGTAAATCATCGATACCAAAATACAACATGGCCAACCGATCAATGCCTAAGCCAAACGCCCAACCTTGATAACGGTCAGTTGCGATCCCAACGCCAGATAACACATTAGGATGCACCATGCCACAACCCAAGACTTCCAACCAACCAGTAAAATGGCAGGAACGACAACCAGCGCCAGAACATTGCGTGCATTCTATATCGACTTCTGCCGATGGCTCAGTAAAGGGAAAGTAGGAAGGACGAAAACGAATCGCTAACGATTTGGCAAAGAAAAAAGTAAAAAAATCACGCAGTAATCCTTTCAACCCGGACATGGTTACCTGGTGATCAATGTACAAACCTTCCAATTGATGAAACATGGGGGTGTGCGTCACGTCTGAGTCACAACGGTAAACTCGCCCTGGTGCGATGAGGCGAAAGGGCGGCGAACTGGCTTGCATGCGACGAATTTGCACCGGAGAAGTATGCGTGCGCAGTAAGCGACCATCTCCAAAGTAAAAAGTATCATGCATAGCGCGCGCTGGATGATGGGCCGGAATATTCAGTGCCGCAAAATTATACGCCTCAGTTTCTATTTCAGGGCCCTCAACACAATCAAAACCTAAATGGCTAAAGTAGTCAACAATCCGTTGTCGCACTTGAGTTAGCGGATGCAAGGAACCGGAACTCGCGCCAGCTCTTGCGCGGCAATTGCTTCCATTTTTTCTTCAAAATGAAGCAAAATAGTGCGTTTGGCATCGTTAATCCATTGGCCTAATTTTGGCTTATCAGTGGCAGAAAGATCCGCTAAACTTTTCATTACCTCGGTCAGTTTGCCCTTTTTGCCTAAATAAGCCACCCGAACGGCTTCAAGCTCCGCTCGCGAACCACAAGCAGCTAGTGCTGAAAGAGCCTGTTCTTGCAAAAAAATAATATCTTGCATCGTGA
>DAIDLK010000108.1 GCA_027449525.1 Legionellaceae bacterium
CGGTTTCTGAAACTGAATTAGAGCAGCAAGAGACGGGTGCCGCTTTACGGGCCAAAACATTGAAGAATATACGAGCAGTTTTTTCTCAATTGAAGGCACCAAGCACCGAACAAAACACCACAAGATACGCCTTATAAATACAACAAGGACAAGCTGATCATGCACAACTCACCAGTCAATGCGCTAGTTAATAACCTGGTTTCTCTAGCCGTTGAAGACTATCCAAAAAAACAAAAATATTCGTCACCCGATGCGTTTGCAAAAACAGCTGCTCATCTCGCTGTTTTTTCGGCAGCGACTGACCGCGAAGCCACTCTTCCTGACGCAGTGGTGCTAATGGAAGCTCTTAGCACACTCGCTATCGTTTTTAACGCAGTGGACTATACCTGTAAGCTTTGTGATGCAGGCCTGCAGCTAGCTAAAACACAAACTCATTACCGAGCATTGCTGTTTCCAAACCAAGTCTACAAAATGCCTGTTTCAGGAGAAACAGCTACCGTCAAGCCTTTCGTCAGCATGTTAAATTCGGAGCAATTATCCAGCTTAATCAACCAGGCAGCTCAAGCGTGTGCCACGTTCAATGCACAACAAGAGCTCGTAAAAGACAAGCCGGACAAGTCTTCTTCGTTAAGACAATACATGCATGCCTATACAGCAGCGCGAGCAGCCTACGTTCACGCTGTTGGTATGGCAGCTCGCCACACCGACAGTGCTAAGCAAAAAAAATTATTTGAACAAGCCTTAAAATCACGATTACACGCTGATTTAATTGGAGAACCCATGTCACCGTCTTTTTTCTTAACAGTCGTCAGTAGTGAACAGTTTAAATACATTGGTATTGCACTCCTGATGATTGGCATGCTAGCGCTCAGTATTGAATTAACCGCCTTGGCCAGCGCTTCAGCAGCGCTCTACGTCACTGCACTGGGTCTTCATCACAGCACGCTCCTTATTACAGGCGTGAGTGGGAGCACGCTTGGCTTAACGAATCTTTCCACACGTTTTTTTACTCAAAAAAAATGGCAACAAGACAATCAATTAAGCCTTTCAGCAATGCAAGCAAGTAATCATGGGAGCGGTGCCACTTTAGCTGGTGGCTGACTCGTTGCTAACAAAGTTGTTAAGCTCCATAGCAATTCGCAAACCGTGTAGCACCAAATCAGGCACCAGGTGGTCATATAGATCCTCCTCCTGAAATAATGCAGCGAAACCGCCGGTTGCCAAAACTACAACCTGTTGTTGGTAAAAGACTCCTTGCTTAACTCGGCTAATAATTTCGCGCGCCGCTCCTAACGCACCGTAATACAGACCTGACTGAATGCTACTAATGGTCGAACGACCAACCACATGATCGGCACGAATTAAATCCACTGGTGGCAATTTAGCCGTGTTATTCGACAACGCATCCATCGATAAGCGCAATCCAGGCAAAATTGCACCGCCCAAATAGTTTTTATGTTCATCAAGCACACAAAATGTGGTCGCCGTACCAAAATCAATAATAATTAAGCGCTGATTGGGAAACTGTTGGGCAGCTGCAATGGCATTGGCAATCCGGTCGGCACCTACTTCAACTGGGTTACGGTATTTGATATTTAAACCGGTTTTAACACCCGCTTGTAACACAAAAGGCTCCTCGGAAAAATATTTAATGCATGCTGAGCGCAGGGAGTAGTCATATTGTGGCACCACTGAGCACAACCCAATCCGACGGATAAGCACGGGATCCAGTTGGTTTTCTCGTAATACGTTTTTTAAAAAAATGCCTATTTCATCTGAGGTGCTGTTTTTTGCCGTATGACGAAAACGCAAAACAATTTCATCGTTGGCAAAAACTCCGCCATAGATGTGTGAATTACCAACATCGAGACATAGAATCATACTTGGTCGCTTCGTAAATGATGACTATTCAAGGCTGCGCGCTCCCGAACTAGATGCAATGCATCACTCAATCTAGCTAACACTCGCTCTCGTCCAACTAGCAACAGGGTTTCGTCAATGGGTGGCGAATGACTTGTTCCAGTAATAGCCACACGCAACGGTTGGGCTAACTGACCCAAATGAAGCTCAAACTGTTGGCACACATCGGACACTGCTTGATGCAAGGTTGCCTTATTCCAAACCGTTAAACTTAAAAAAACAGCATAAAGTGCTTCTAAAGGTTTTAAGGCAACCGGACGCAAATGTTTTTTAACCGCATTTTCATCGTAGGTAAGCTCATCCTCATAGAAGTGCCGACTGTGATGCACTAGGTCAGATAACGTTTTAAACCGCTCGGCTTGCACGGCTAGCAAATCATTTAATGCTGGACCTTGGGTGTCATCGATACCTTGTTGCTGAAAATGCCACACCATGGCCTCAATGACCACCGATGGATCGGCATTTTTTTGATAATACTGATTAAGCCAATACAATTTATCATAGTTAAAACTTGCCACACCGCGACTTACCTGGTCTAAATTAAATAGAGCAACCATTTCATCAATGTCAAGAATTTCCTGATCACCGTGCGACCAACCCAAACGCACTAAATAATTGAGTAGCGCTGGTGGCAAAATACCAAGGGCTTTGAATTCTAACACACTCACTGCACCATGCCGTTTAGACAAACGCTTACCGTCCTCGCCCAAAATCATCGGTAAATGCGCAAACACAGGAATGGGCGCTTGCAGGGCCTGGTAGAGGTTGATTTGTCGCGGCGTATTATTAAGATGATCATCGCCACGAATCACGTGCGTAATACGCATGTCCCAATCATCTACGACCACCGCAA
Source organism: Legionellaceae bacterium (assembly GCA_027449525.1). Classification (GTDB taxonomy): domain Bacteria; phylum Pseudomonadota; class Gammaproteobacteria; order Legionellales; family Legionellaceae; genus JAGVJT01. The sequence goes on from DAIDLK010000108.1 coordinate 2,774, forward strand.
AATTATAGGTTGGATGACCGTCTGAGCGAACCAAGATTAGATCATCGAGCTCGGCATTACTTACGGTAATCTCGCCATAAACTGCATCATGAAAGGTCACTTCACCTAGGGTTGGATTTTTAAAACGGATGACATGTGGCTCGGCTGTCAGAGGTAAATTTAACTCACGGCAATGACCATCATAACGCGGTTTTTCGTGCGCCTGTAGTTGCGCCTCACGCAATGAATCCAAGCGACCTTTACTGCAAGTGCAATAATAGGCCTGCTTGGTAGCCAGTAATTGCTCTGCTACCGCTCGATAACGCGGGTAGCGCTGGCTTTGGTAAACGGGACCCTCATCCCAGTGAAGCCCAAGCCAACGCAAACCAGCTAAAATGGCTTCAACTGACTCTTTGGTTGAACGTTCGCTATCCGTGTCTTCAATGCGTAAAACAAATTCGCCTTGATAATGACGCGCATAAAGCCAAGCATACAAAGCGGTTCGCACACCACCCACATGTAACAAACCGGTTGGGCTAGGCGCGAAACGTGTTCTGACCTGCATTGGTTCTCCATTGTCCTGCTACGATGAATCTCGGTATAATACCCGAGCTTAAACGGTAAAACAAACCAGGGAGCATCTTTGCTATTTCAAGATTTAGGCATTAAAGCACAACTTCGATTGGCTTCTCTTTTGCCCATGCTGTTAGTTACTGTGGTGTTTGTCTTATTTTGTACGCTTGAATTCAATCATAATCGCCGCGAACACATTGCACATTTAGGTGAAGCCTATATTAACCAGCTGCTCCCCGTTGCCCAATGGGCACTGGTGCAAAATAATCAACAAATTTTACAAGGCCTAGCTGAGGCGTCAAGCGTTAATCAAGACATTCAATCGCTAGCTTTTTATAATAAAGCCGGCCAATTATTGGCTTACCGTGGTGCACGCCCAGCTTACCTAATCACAACCCATCCTAAAAATTACCCGAATAATACCAATTATCATTACCAAATGCCGATTGTCTCACCTATTCGCATCAAACTATTCAATTTATATACCCCGCCCTCGCTACTCAATCCTATCCACCAGTTCAATAGTCATCCTGATGAGATCATTGGTTGGATTGCCATGAACCTCGATACTACCGCCATCTGGATTGAACAATACAAAATGATTATTATCACGTTGTTTATTAGTTTGATTAGTTTAATTATTGGCTTATTTATCCACCTTTTTTTATCGCAAAAAATTTACCGTCCCATCAACCGGCTCAAACACAGCATGAAACAAATACTCGCCAATGCGTTTGATACACCCATTGCTGTGACCAGTAGCGGCGAGATCGGTTTAATCGAAGCTGGTTGTACGCATTTACAAAGAAAATATTTAAATACCATTCAAGAACTCAATCATTTAATTGATACAGCAACCAGTGATCTACAACACAGTCACGAACTGTTGGAAGAAAAAAACGTACAACTGATGTTAGATAAGCGA
>DAIDLK010000109.1:0-3826 GCA_027449525.1 Legionellaceae bacterium
GCGGCACTATATCGTAAGGCGCATAAAAAACACAAGCCAAGAACCCTAGATGGTGAAGGAGAAGCGCGCCTAATAGCTGATATAGGCGCGGATTTTTGGACGAAAAAAAGGTATTTTTAAGAGCTATTCTTCTAGTACAAGAGGAGAATAGAATGACTAAAAAGAGAAATTATTACACTGCATCAAAGAAATCAAAAATTGCACTTGCAGCAATTGAAGGAAAACTGACTCAAGCCCAACTGACTAGCGAATATGGCGTTCATCCTACCCAAATTAAGGCTTGGAAGCAAACAGCATTACAAGCGATATCCGACGTGTTTTCCAACGCTCGAGACAAAGATAAAAAGACACAAACAGAGCTTGTCGATGCTTTGTACGAAGAAATTGGTCGGCTCCAGGCACAATTGTCTTGGTTAAAAAAAAAGTCTCCACCTGAGCCTAGATGAAAAACGCACACTAATCGATGACAGCGCTGAAATAACGATCCGAGAGCAGTGCATGCTACTCGGATTGAGTGTTTCCAGTTACTATTACAAAGCGTCTCCTATATCAGCAGAAGATGAGCGATTGATGGCGTTGCTGGATGAACATTATCTCCAATATCCATGCGAAGGTAAAATTAAGCGCGCACAGTGGCTATCAAAAGAAGTTGGTTACCCTGTTGGTAAGCGCCGTATCAAGAGACTTATGGAGGTCATGGGATTAGAAACCGTTTACCCAAAGCCAAATACAAGCGTTCCCAATAAAGAGCATACCGTGTATCCCTATCGATTGCGAGATATCGATATCACAAAGCCTGATCAAGTATGGGCCGCGGATATCACCTACGTCAGGATGAAAGGAGGTCATGTTTATTTGCTCGCCATTATGGATTGGTATAGTCGCTATGTGATTCAATGGGCCGTTTCATCAACGCTTGAAGCTGAATTTTGTGTAGAAGCACTGAGAAACGCTTTATTACAAGGACGATGTCAAATCTTTAACACGGATCAAGGGTCGCAGTTTACTTCCAATGATTGGATAAATACGCTGAAAGCTCACAAAATATCCATCAGTATGGATGGACGAGGTAGATACCTTGATAATATTTTCATAGAGTAGTATTCTGGCTGTTATTCGACACGACAGAGGCTGTGAAATTCACAGCGTGTGCAAGTGATTGGGCGTGTTGGTGAAGGCGTGCAGTGTCCCTCTTGAAACTCTAGGGCCAGTGCTTCAAGTAATTTTCGCCAAAGGGTTTGTTGCTCGGTCCATGGGTTTTCACTCATTTTTACGCCTGGGATCGTACTTTGCTCATCACTGAGGCCAAGATAAGTGACCTGCCCTTGCCTCAGCTCGATAAATAGCACCCCACAAATGCGATGATCGACTAGGGCATAGAGTAATAATTGCGGTTCCTCCGGGCGTTCTTCATCCCAGGGTTTGCGCTCAGGTGCTCGGCTTTTATAGTCAATCACCCATTGTTTACCGTTTTCGAGTTGATCAAGTCTATCCAGCTTGACATTAAACCTTAAGCCGCCAAGTTCAATTTGCGCTGCTTGCTCGAGTGCTACAACCTGAAAGGGTGAGCGTGTTTTCTCTTGTGCTAGATTGGCCTGGATGAGTCGATTAAGGCGTTGCGTTTCGAGTTGTTGCAGTAGCGGTGGAAAAGATAAGTACTGAGAATAATTGGTTGCATGGAGCGCTCGTTGGATAGCGCTTTGAATGATTGCTGTGAGCGTTGCTGAATCGTGTTCTAATAAATTAGCCTGATTCTGCAGGTTTTGCCAGAGTAGCTCCAAACTTTTATGCAGCAGTTGTCCGCGTTCTTGGGCGGTTAGGCCCTCTGTGGTTTGTGGTAAGGCTTTTGCATGCAATCGATGTGCGGCAAAGGCACGAAAGGGACACTTGGCTTGATTGGACAATAGCTGTGTCCCCCCTGTGATGATTTCTTGGTGAGTGACCGGGTGCCGATAGTGCTCTGTTTGGACAATCACTTGTGGTAGGCTAGAGTCCTCTGGCAGGATTATTCCCGTCGGTTCTAGGTGTTGAATTAGCGGACTGGGTAGGTAAGGAGTATCGTGGTCATTTTGTGCGTAACTCACGAGTGTTTCTAACGCTCCTTGTTGTAAGCGCATAAGGTGTTGCTGCGCGTACTGATACTCGCGGGCTGGATTGGCATGCGGCATATCCAGTTCACGCTGTAACGTGAGCGGGATAAACGCTGAAAGATGGGTTTTTTGCGGCAAGCACTGATCAGTTAAGTGCATCACCCATACACCGTCAAAGCAGCAGCCGGATGCCTCGAGTAAGCCTAAGACGTGGATAGACGCTTCCGTGGCGAGCTGTGGTTGAAAAACAGTGCTTTCGGCTAATTGATGCAGAGTATTCAGCGCGCGGGTACGGGTCATCTCGGGCACCAGCAGGTGTAGGGAGTTAAATTCCTCCAATAAATGATGCAGCCGTTGTAAGCATTGGTAACTTGCAGAATTTAAGCTTTCATCCCCGGGGAAACCCAAGCTAATGAAGCGTTGTTTGAAATGATTAACCCACGTATTCGTCGGTGCAAGAGCGGGTAGGGAGGTGAGTTGCCCCAGGGTTAGATGCAATTCTGGGCAGCTAGGTTTTAAGTAATCGAGGAAACGCGTAAAGTCTAGTTTTGATCCATGCAGTACAGCACAGTCTTGCAGGAGTTGCTGGCGAGCCATTGCTTCACACTTAGCCTGAGCTAGGTAGGGAGAATTCAACACTAAACGGATTTGTTGAGCACTGATTTGGCTTAAATCCAGTTGCAGCCACTGCAAGGCATGAGCTACCAATGGGTAATCCGCTAACGGTTGACCGCAGGAAAAATTGAGTTGTTTGGGTGCAAAATGGCGTTTAAACAGACGTTGAATCGTCTGGGCGTGTGCTGATAAATCCGGGACAACCACCCCAATTCGTTGTGCGCCGTCAGCCAGTTTATTTTTTACCCACTGAATGCACTGTTCGTATTCTTCGCACGTTGAATCGGCACTGATGCATCGAGCGGGTGGTGGGCTGTGGCTAAAATCGTAATGCTGTTGCTTGACCCCTGCCTTTTGTAGCGTTTGTTGCAGCGCTAATTGCTGCGGGGTGTACTCCCCAAAACACACCCAAATCAAAGAAGGCAAGGCCGGTATGAACTGATATTCAAGCAAGTAACCAATCAGCTGTGGAGGGGTGATGGCGTGTTGCTGTTGCAGCGCGTTGAGAAAGGCCGCATGCCATTCTTGAAATTGCAGTGTTTCCCGTTTACTACAAAATTGCGGATGGCTAATCGCTAATCGCCATGCTTCACAGCTATCCCATGCATTGATGACCGCGTCAAGTAAGCCGGTATTGCACGTATCCGGGCTTTCTGGCGAAATCACTTGTTGCCAAAGCATCCGAGTGGCGTAATCGCTGAGTAGCCTCGGATGGTTTTGCTTCGGAAACTGATGGCGTACTTGTTGGTACAGTCGCTGCAAAAAGGTCGCAAAGGGTATGCAAGCAGGTTTTGTTACCGCGCGTTGTGATTGTTCCTGCAGGTAACAAGTTAATAAATAGTTACTGAGGCGATTATTAGGTGTTATGAGCAGTGTATCAGTTCTTAGCGCATCGAGCAGCGGTTGGTGGTGGTTTAGCATCATAATCTCACGGCGCTTGCATAATATAAACCATCACCGCCATATCTTGCTCCGCTTGGCGTCTAGCCAGCACGCGTTCTTGATGCACTAATTGCAGTCGGTATTTATTTTTTAAGGTCTTGATATAGTTTGGGTGATGGGCAAATCGAGCGCTAGACTGCAGGTGATAAGTGGGCTCCTCACCGAGTTCGGTGCTAAAT
>DAIDLK010000109.1:3836-4221 GCA_027449525.1 Legionellaceae bacterium
CAGGAAGTCACTTGCGAAAACAACGCGTCTAAATCACCTAGATAGGGTAGCATGTCTGCCGCCATGATGAAGTTAAAACGACGCTGACAATAGCGTAAAAAATGTACGGCTTCCTCGTTCACTAATTCGTCGTAAAGCCCGGTATGCCCCGCTTGTTTGAGCATTTTTTCTGCAATATCCACTCCGGTGAGACGGGTGCTAAGCTCACGCAACAGGTTACCCATTAAGCCGGTGCCGCACCCTAAATCCAGACTTTCGCCAAATGGCGCCTCTTCGAAGATGGTGCGATGCAGCAAGCGTGTTAGTTGCTCTGGGAGGCTATAGTGCAAGGTTTGCTTAAGGTGTTGGTTGTAAAAAAATGCATAATTGTTAAATAAATTGCGTG
>DAIDLK010000110.1 GCA_027449525.1 Legionellaceae bacterium
TGCAGTCGTTTCATGCCGCAAAGCATGATCCCTTTTTTTGTTCAATGCAAGCATTTTGAAAGATCACGGGTATATACAATAACCAGGGCCTGTCAACTATTAAGGCGATACTAAGAACTCAATCACCCAACGCACTCAACCGATTGGGGAAGAGCTGGACCACATTGGTATCTAATAACCCTTATTACACCGGAGTTTACACGTTCAGAGCACTAGCAAGGTTAACCAATGAAGCCCAAGAAACGGTGAAATCATCCGTATTGCATGGGCAAAGTTTTTATAAACAAGCCGCTTATAAAGAAGATATTCCACCCCCAAAGGGACCGGGTCTAGGTTAATTTGCTCTGAATAAGACCCCTTAAACACTGTGGTTAACTGGTTATAAACTCAATGAGTTAATGTTATCCACAGTCTATAAGAACTCTATTCGGTGGATTAACACAACTTATTTGTTAGAATAACACCATGAAATTTAATTTTTTTTACATGTTCATCACAATAATTCACGTTGATAATAATCATTATGGTATTAAATAAAATAAATTATTATTATTGCAATTGAATATCAAGACGGGTAACTTTTTAATTGACATTTGTTTGGTAATTAATTATTATTTCTGCCCTTAAGCAATTTGATCATTTTAAACGAGCTAGATGATGAAACGTACCTTTCAGCCCAGTAATTTAAAACGCAAACGCGATCATGGTTTTCGTGCCCGTATGGCCACTCGTTCAGGTCGTTTAGTGATTAAACGTCGCCGTGCTAAGGGTCGTAAGCGCCTAACAGCTTAAGTGTATCGCTTTACTAAAAAACAACGTTTATTAACTAAACCAGATTACGATGCTGTTTTTAACAATGCCAAAAAAATAAAAACAGAAAACTTTTTATTTTTGTTTAAAAAAAACACCTTAGGTTTCCCGCGTTTAGGTTTGGCTTTATCCAAAAAGAAAATCCCCCAAGCACATGATAGAAACCGGGCTAAGCGTTTAATGCGTGAAATGTTCCGGTTAAAGGTTACGCTTGCTGCCATTGATATTGTGGTGTTAGCACGTTGCAATGTTAACTGGGCGAACCGTGCAGAGGTAGTAACTCAGTTGAGTGCCGTATGGAACGAACTATCAAATCAATAGCCTTTATCATAACCACTATCTGTTGCGTTGCGATTCGAAGCTATCAGTTGGTTATACGGCCAATGCTCGGGCAGCACTGTCGCTTTGTTCCTAGTTGCTCACAATATGCCCTACAGGCCTTTCGATACTATGGACCGTTACAGGCATTGTGGTTTACACTGCGGCGGTTATTGCGTTGCCATCCTTGGGCTAAGGCCGGCTATGATCCCATTCTACCTCATCAAAAAGAGACATAATTCATGGACACACGACGATTCATCTTATTTTCTGCCTTAGGGCTTCTTGCCTATTTGCTGTTGAATGCATGGCAAGCTGATTATCCAGCTGAGGCAACGCAAGCAGCAGGTCATTCATTGGCTGAGTTATCGCAAGATATTACCGCACCTTCGGCAGACAGAATTCCCGTAACTAACCGTCAACCACGTGCCGTCATTGAAATCAAGTCAGATGTACTATCATTGCAAGTTGATTTAGCGCACGGCGATATTATTAACGCCAATTTACTCACTTACCCAGTTAGTTTAGCTGATAAGAATAACCCGTACCCCTTGTTGAGCGATAAAAAACCAGGTTTTTATCGAGCAGCTAATCAATTGTTTGTTTTAAATCAGACGGATAATAAAGCCTTATCGCTCAATTTTACTAGCAAAGAAAAGCAGTATGCCCTAGCTCCTGATCAATCGCAGCTGACCGTCACTTTGGATGGACACGATGCAAATGGTTTGAGCGTGCAAAAACAGTTTATTTTAACCAAAGGCAGTTATCTCGTTGATGTGCGTTATAAGCTCAACAACTCAGGCACGTCGACATGGCAGGGTTATTTAGCCACGCAATTACTACGCGATTCACCACAAGAAGATAAATCCAGTTTATTTCATGTTGGTTCGTACACCGGCGGCTCCTACTCGAACCCGGATAGTCATCGCTACCAAAAAGTTTCCTTTAGCGAAATGAACAAGAAAAATTTAAACCAGACCGTGACAGGCGGCTGGTTTGCCATGCAGCAACGCTATTTCTTAACAGCCTGGATTTTCAATAAGACCGATACGTATCGTCTGTACACACGTGCCCACCATAATCAATACACCTTTGGTGCTGTTAGTCCGGTACTTAGCGTCAAACCTAACGAAGAAAAAACCGTTAACTTAGGCTTGTACCTTGGTCCAGAAATTGCTGATACCTTGAGTCACATTGCACCCGGGTTAGATCTAACCATTGATTACGGTTGGTTATGGTTTATTTCCTCTTTGTTATTCTCAGTGATGACGGCTATTTATTCAGTTTTGGGTAACTGGGGTTGGTCGATTGTACTCGTTACAGCGCTCGTCAAATTAGTGTTTTATCGGTTGTCAGCCACGAGTTACCGCTCGATGGCGGCTATGCGAAACTTGCAACCTAAAATACAAGCATTACGTGAACGCTATGGCGATGACAAAGCTAAAATGAGTCAAGCCACGATGGAGTTGTATCGACAAGAAAAGATCAATCCGCTGGCTGGTTGTCTACCGCTCGTCATTCAAATTCCAGTCATGATTGGTTTGTATTGGGTAATGATAGAGAGCGTGCAATTGCGTCAGGCACCTTTCGTGCTATGGATTAACGATTTGGCCCTGCCGGATCCTTGGCATGTTTTACCGGTTTTAATGGGTTTAAGCATGTTAGTTCAGCAGCGCTTAAATCCGGCCCCACCTGATCCATTACAAGCACGTTTGATGCTCTTTTTGCCGGTACTGTTCACCGGGCTATTTTGGAATTTTCCAGCCGGATTAGTCTTGTATTGGACCGTCAATAACAGCTTAACTCTGTTGCAGCAATGGTACATTGCGCGCCAGTATCATCAAACAAAAGTGCAGACTAATTGGGCGATGATGAAATAGCGCAAAGGTGTTATTGATGCAGCCAGATACAATTATTGCGCCAGCCACTCCTGCAGGACGTGGTGGCATTGGTATTATACGCCTGTCTGGACCGGACGCAGTGCCTGTTGCAAATCGTCTAACCCGCAGAAAAAGTTTCAAGCCACGTTACGCGCACAGTTGCAATTTCTATACTCAGCATGGCGTATTAATTGATTCGGGCTTGGTGTTGTTTTTTCGGACTCCTTATTCGTTTACAGGTGAAGACGTCATTGAGTTGCATGCGCATGGCTCTCCTGTGGTATTGAACCAGTTAGTGAGAGAATGTATCGGCTTGGGAGCGCGTCTGGCAAAACCAGGCGAATTTTCTGAGCGAGCGTTTTTAAATGAAAAAATAGATTTGATGCAAGCGGAAGCGATTGCTGGTTTAATTGAAGCCAACACAGAAACAGCTGCTCAATTAGCCATACGAACGCTACAGGGAGAATTTTCTTCGCAAATACAGCAGTTGAACGCTGCCTTGCTTAACTTGCGTTTGTACGTAGAAGCCGCGATTGATTTTCCTGAAGAAGAAATTGATTTTCTCACGGAAGGATCGGTTGTTAACGCGCTAGACACTCTCAGGGTGAAGCTGCAACAAATTATTCATTATGCCAAACAGGGCTTGTTATTGCAAGAAGGCGGAACGTTGGTGATTGCCGGTTTGCCAAATGCGGGTAAATCGACGTTGATGAATGCGCTTGCTCGTCATGATGTAGCCATTGTTACCGAGATTGCCGGAACCACACGTGATGTGTTGCGTGAACAGGTTTTATTGGATGAGATTCCTTTGTGTTTAGTTGATACCGCGGGTTTACGTGAAACAACGGATGTGATTGAGCAAATGGGTATCCAGCGTGCCTGGGAGGCAATTTCACGAGCCGATTGTTTACTATTCGTTAGCGACAGCACGCAAGCCGAAGATTGTTTTGAATTAGACGCTCTAATTAAAGCGAGGCTGCCAGAAAAAGTTCCAGTTATTCGCGTAATGAACAAAATAGACGCAAGTGGTGCCGAGGTGCGTTGTGTTGATAACACGGTGTACCTTTCTGCGCGACAGGGGCAAGGTATGCCTGAGCTAAGGCAATTGATTAAACAAGCGCTTGGTTATCGTGCTGGCGAAGAGGGCAGGGAATCGCCTCTTTCATATGCATTTCAATGACAACCATATGACCACCGAT
>DAIDLK010000111.1:0-3770 GCA_027449525.1 Legionellaceae bacterium
CCATAACTTCTCCGTTATTGATATCGTGTAAAATAATGCGCAAGGATAGCAAACATTCATGGAATTCACTATGCTGAACATGCTAATTCTTGCTAAAATAGCCGCAAAGCTTTAACCTAATTGCCTCAATTAACCGGTGAATTTCATGCGCTATTCTCTACCACGCACTAACATGATTAAACAACAGTTGCGGGCAGGTAATGTGTTAGACAAAACCCTTCTGGATCTCTTCGCGACGACCCCTCGCGAGAGATTTGTACCTACCGCATTCCAATCATTTGCCTATTCGGATGCCCAAATTGAATTGGCCCATGGGCAATGCATGATGACTCCGCTGGAAGAAGGACTTTTACTGCAAGCGCTTGCGCTAACAGGACAAGAAATTGTGCTCGAGGTAGGTACCGGGAGCGGCTACTTAACCGCGCTGCTGAGTCAATTGTGTAAACAGGTCATTAGCATTGATTGTCATGCTGATTTTACGCGCAACGCTCAACAGCGTATCAGTGCGTTACAACTTCATAACGTGGAGTTCTTAACCGATAACGCTTGTTTAGGTTGGCATGACCGTGCGCCGTATGATGTTATTATCTTTTCAGGAGCATTACCCGCTATAACAGAAACCCATTGTTTGCAGTTAAGTACTGGTGGTCGTTTGTTTGCTATCACCGGCCATTCTCCCTGCATGCAAGGAAAATTAATCCAGCAAAACGCCCAAGGAAAATGGCAGGAGAAAGTAGTTTTTGAAACCAATTTGCCGCCCTTGATCAGTAAGCACCAACTTAACAATTTCGTTTTTTAGGATTCTTGCGCATGAAAAAACCAATCGGTGCTTGGCTGTTCCTCGCGATGGTTATCACCAGACTACAAGCAGCTGATTTAATTGATGTTTATCAACAAGCACTAGAAAACGACCCTACGTTCAAAGCGGCATGGAGCACCTTCATGTCGCAAAGTGAACAATTACCCCAAGCACGCTCCACCCTTCTTCCGCAAATAGGAGTCAGTGCTTTTGCTACCATTAATAAAATTAATGTCTCCTCTGGGCCGTTTCAAATTGCAGAAGGCTATAACAGCCAACAATGGAAGCTAACTGCCGCACAAGATATCTTTAACTACAAAGCATGGTCAGAGGTACAGCAAGCGCGTGCTTCAGTAAAAGCTGCTTTGGCTAATTTTAACGATGCGGCGCAATCGCTTATTTTACGCACGGCGTCTGCTTATTTTAATATTCTCTATGCGAGAGACAACCTACAATACGCTATGGCCAAAAAACGAGCAAATAAGCGCCAGTTAGACCAAGCTACGCAGCGCTTCAATGTGGGGCTAGAGCCAATTACTTCGGTCTATGATGCTCAATCCGCCTATGATCAATCGACTGCTGATGTGATTTCTGCAAAAAATAATGAAATGAATCAACGAGAAAATTTACGTAAACTAACCAACCATGTCTACGATGCGATTGCTGCGCTACGTAACAGTAACATACCGCTTATCAGCCCGGAACCAAATAAAAAAGAAGAATGGGCCGCTACCGGCCTTAAGCAAAACTATAAGCTACTGTCCTCAAAATACACGATGCAGGCATCGCGTGAAAACATCAAAGCCAAAAACGCCGGGAACTGGCCAATCTTTTCTATACAAGGTAACACAACCACCACCCGTAACACTAATTTTGGTTACTCAGCTAACTCCAATGCCATCGATCAATTAGGCAGTAACATCTTTGTGCCCAACAATCTTCAGGTCTCTAACGTTGCCATCAATGTAAATTTCCCATTTTTTCAAGGCGGAATTACTGAGTCGCAAACGCGCCAAGCACAATACGATTATCAAACTGCCACCGAACATATGGAGCAATCGTACCGTGATGTCGTGGTGAATACCGTTATTGCTTTCAATACAATTGTCGATGGCATCGGTAAAATAAAGGCCGATCGACAAACAGTTTTATCGCAACAAAACACGGTCAACAGTACTGAGGCACAATTTTTAGCCGGTACACGTACCATGGTGGATGTTGTTCTAGCGCAGCAGCACTTATACGAATCGCAAGATCAGCTAGCTAAAGATCAATATGATTACATCAATGCAGTGCTCAATTTGAAATACTTAGCCGGCACACTCAATGTAGCTGACCTACAAGAAATTAACTCATGGCTCAATACGATTCATATCAAGCAAACCGATTTAACCGACAACTCTTGAGAAAATTGATGACTGCTGTCCCTTCCGCAATTGAAAAAAAATTATTACATTACACCGGTAAGGCGATTGCCGATTTTAACCTGATAGAACGCGGTGATCGCGTCATGGTGTGCCTTTCCGGTGGCAAAGACTCTTTTACCTTACTGACTCTCTTGCATCACTTAAAAGCCCGCAGTAATCATCGTTTTGAATTATTTGCCTTCACACTCGACCAAGCACAACCAGGCTGGGATGATAAGCGACTGCGCGCATGGCTGGATCATCGCGCCATTCCCTACGAAATTTTAACGCGTGACACCTACAGTATTGTCAAAGAAAAGATTCCGGCTGGAAATACTTTCTGTTCACTTTGCTCACGATTACGTCGCGGCATCATTTACCGTTATGCCGAAGAGCACGGTTTTACTAAAATTGCGTTAGGCCATCACCGCGATGATTTAATTCGTACGTTGCTGATGTCTATTTTATATAACGGTGAAATCCGCTCTATGCCGCCCAAGCTGCTTAGTGATAATAAAAAACACCTAGTCATTCGTCCTTTATGTTATGTCCAAGAGGCAGACATCATCGCTTACGCCAACGAACAACAATTCCCTATCATTCCTTGCACCTTGTGCGGCTCGCAAGATAACCTAGCCCGTCAACGCATCGGTCGACTCATCGACGAACTAGCCGCCGACAACCCCAAAATTCCCAGTAATATTTTGCATGCGCTACAAGCCGTCAAGCCCAGCCAATTAATGGATAAAGATTTATGGCCTTTTCGTGAGTTGCGTGTGCCTGAAGAACAAAAAAACCTATCCACATAATTAATTTAGACGAGAATACGATGCGCGCCTCCCTTTGGTTTATGCCCACCCTAAAAGAAACCCCTCATGATGCTGAGATTATTTCCCACCAACTCATGCTTCGTGCTGGCTTAATTCGTAAACTGGCTTCTGGATTGTACACATGGCTTCCGATGGGATTAAAAATATTACGCCGAGTTGAGCAAATTATTCGCGAAGAAATGAACGCATCAGGTGCGTTAGAGGTACTCATGCCGGTGATTCAACCGGCCGAATTATGGCAAGAAACCGGTCGCTGGGACACGTTTGGTGGACAACTATTAACCATGCAGGACAATCAGCAACGGCATTACTGCTTTGGTCCAACCCATGAAGAGGTAGTCACTGACTTAATGCGCCAAGAGTTAAATTCGTACAAACAATTACCCCTGGTCGTCTATCAAATTCAAACCAAGTTTCGCGATGAAATACGGCCGCGATTCGGCGTCATGCGGGCACGCGAATTCACCATGAAAGATGCCTACTCATTTCATCTGAGCGATGCTTGCTTAAAAGCAACTTATACCGTAATGATTGCCACGTACGAGCGTATCTTAACCCGCTTAGGCTTGCGTTTTCGTGCGGTTGAAGCCGATACCGGTGCCATTGGTGGCGCTGTTTCGCATGAATTTCAAGTCTTAGCCGATGCTGGTGAAGACTGTCTAATGTACAGTGATGCAAGTAATTACGCCGCCAACCTTGAGCAAGCGACTAGTCTGTTACCTCCAATACCCGCAG
>DAIDLK010000111.1:3780-4176 GCA_027449525.1 Legionellaceae bacterium
TTACACCAGAACTGCGCAGCATTACCGCTGTGGCATCCTACCTAAACTGTGCTGAGTCTGAACTAGTAAAAACACTCATAGTTGTAGGCGCTGATTATCCATTGGTCGCTCTCGTGCTGCGCGGAGATGATACCCTAAACGTTTTAAAAGCGGCCAAGCATCCGTGGGTAAAAGCCCCCCTACAATTGGCCTCAGAATCTGCAATTTTTGAGGAATTACAAGCTTCCATTGGTTCATTAGGTCCTGTAGGAATTGGCATACCCTTGATTGTTGATCACCATGCGCGCGCGATGCGTTCGTTCGTCTGTGGCGCTAATCAAGATGATTATCATCTAACACACGTGGTATGGGGACGAGATTTACCAGAACCGGAACGGTTCGATTTGCGCGAAGTAC
>DAIDLK010000112.1 GCA_027449525.1 Legionellaceae bacterium
TACACCTACTTTTTTTGCATACGTTATCAATTGTGATTCAATGCGAATCGTTTCACGCAAGCGAATTTCTTTCAGAAATTGCAAGCTTAATTGGAGTACGACCGGGCCTACTTGTTGTGTTTGGATTTGCACTAAACCTACCCCGCGTGCCGTAATAAAATCCCAACGAGCTTCTTCAAATAAGGCTAAATAGGTCGCGTTATTCACATGTCCAAACGTATCCAAATGGTGTTCTTTGATTAAAAGTTCATAATGAAATACTGGGTATTCAGCTTGCGTCTTCATCTCATCCCCCTTACCATTCAAGGCTGGTTTTTCTGCATGAATCTGCGTATTCTATCCGACAAAAATTAATTGTTCGAATCTTTAAGGAGATCATGGTGCCAAGCGTGGTGGCTCGCTTTGACGTGACTTTTTTGCAAATTCTTAGTGAAAACGGTGAATGCAACGGACCGCTGCCAGCATTTGCCCACGACCAAAACACCTTGCTGGCCTTATACCGCACCATGCAATTAACCCGTGCCTTTGATAAACGAGCGATTGCATTGCAGCGCACCGGAAAAATTGGAACGTATGCGCCAGTGCAGGGTCAAGAGGCCATTGCCACCGCAATTGGGCATGCTTTATTACCCGATGATGTGTTCATCCCCTACTATCGAGATTACGCCGCCCAAATTCAACGCGGGGTTCAATTAGCCGAAATTTTAGCGTATTGGGGCGGGGATGAACGCGGGAACCAATTTGAACATAATCAACACGATTTACCTATCGCGGTTCCAATCGCTTCGCAATGTTTACACGCGGCCGGCGTCGCTTTTGCTTTCAAACACCGTCAACAGGCACGTGTTGCATTGGTGTCATTAGGCGATGGCGCTACGTCCGAGGGTGATTTTTATGAGGCACTCAATGTTGCCGGTTGCTGGAAATTACCGTTAGTCTTTGTCATTAATAACAACCAGTGGGCTATCTCTGTCCCTTTAGCTCAACAAACCGCGACCAAAACTTTGGCCCAAAAGGCAATTGCGGGTGGATTTACCGGTTTACAAGTGGACGGTAATGATATCTTGGCTACTCGACAGTGCATCGGAGAGGCCATTGAGTATGCGCGCGCCGGCAATGGTCCTACCTTAATTGAAGCACGCTGTTATCGATTGTCTGACCACACTACGGCCGATGATGCCACACGTTATCAACCGACAGCGGAGGTCAAACAGGCGATGAACAAAGAGCCAATTACCCGCTTCCGACGCTTTTTGGAGCGTCAAAGCTGGTGGGATAATACGATTGAGCGCGATATGCTCGATGCGATAGAGCATGAAGTACAGCGGGCTGTGCAAGCCTTTCAATCACGCCCAGCGCAACCTCTGGCCAGCACCTTTGATTACCATTTTAATACATTGCCCGATTATTTAATTGAACAGCGCGCGATAGCGCTCGAGGAATTGGCGCATGCCTGAACTGACTTTACTCGAAGCGATTACCCAAGCATTGGCCTATGAATTAGCACATGATGACGATGTGGTAGTGTTTGGTGAAGACGTGGGTAAAAACGGCGGCGTGTTTCGCGCCACCGCAGGCTTGCAAATGCGCTTTGGTGCTGAGCGCGTGTTTGATACTCCCTTGGCAGAATCAATGTTGGCGGGGCTGGCCATTGGTATGTCGTTACAGGGGTTAAAACCAGTGGCTGAATTCCAATTCATGGGTTTTATTTATCCGGCCATGAACCAAATTATTACCCATGCCGCTCGTTTTCGTAACCGAACCCGTGGCCGCTTACACTGCCCACTTGTACTGCGCGCCCCCTTTGGTGGTGGTATTCGTGCCCCGGAACACCATTCAGAAAGCACAGAAGCACTCTTTGCGCACATACCAGGCCTGCAAGTCGTCATCCCGTCTTCTCCACAACGCGCCTACGGCTTATTATTAGCCGCTATTCGTAACCCCGACCCCGTGCTGTTTCTTGAGCCAAAGCGTATCTATCGCGCGACAAAACAATCGGTGCCTGACGACGGCGTAGCGCTACCCATCGGACATTGTTTCACGCTTCAGTCTGGCGATGACGTGACGTTAATTAGTTGGGGAGCTAGTTTGCATGAAACATTACACGCTGCACATCAGCTTGAGCAAGAAGCTGGCTTATCCGTTGAAGTCATTGATGTCGCCAGTATTAAACCGTTGGATAGCGACACAATACTGGAATCCGTTGATAAAACAGGACGCTGCGTGATTGTACACGAGGGAGCCCGCACCGGTGGATTCGGGGCGGAAATTGCTGCTCTCATTTTGGAACACTGTTTTGATGCTCTTCAGGCACCGGTTATGCGAGTGACTGGGTATGATACGGTGATGCCTTATTTTCAACTAGAGCAATACTATATTCCTAGCGTAACACGTATTACGGATGGTGTGCTGAGTATCATGGAGTGTGCATGACAATTTTTAAATTACCTGATTTAGGCGAGGGATTACCCGACGCAGAAATTCATGCCTGGTTTGTCAAACCTGGCGATGAGGTGAGGGCTGATCAGCCATTAATTGCCATGGAAACGGCTAAAGCAATTGTTGAGCTACCATGTCCGGAAGCTGGCGTTATTGAAACATTATTTGGCCAACCAGGCGACCTAATTAAAACCGGTGCGGCCTTAGTCGAGTACACACCAGAATTTGACACCACGACTGATCAGGGCACCGTAGTCGGTCGTTTGCAACGCGACGAACCGATATTCAATCTGCACCATCTTACGTTACCTGCCAGCAAACGTCGCCTGAAAACCACGCCTTTGGTGCGTCGCCTAGCCAAACAAGCCGGGGTTGATTTGTATCGCATTACCCCAACTGGCGAACACGGCACCTTGACCTTAACTGATCTTCAACACCACCTGACTGAGCAGCATTCCCCTCCTGCCGGTTTTACAGCGTTGCAGGGAACTCGACGCGCGATGCTGCGCAACATGCAATTGTCGCACCAAGAAGTGGTGTCAGTCAGTTTATTTGATGAAGCGGATGTGTCAAGTTGGATTACTTCTGGTGACATCACGCTTCACGTTATTCGCGCACTAGTGGTTGCTTGTGCACATGAGCCAGCGCTTAATGCCTGGTTTCATTCCACCAGTGGATCGCGCCAATGTTTTTCTGAGGTCAATTTAGGTTTAGCCATGGACAGTGAGGAAGGATTATTCGTTCCGGTCATTCGTGACGTCCACACCCTTCCTGACCACACACTTAGGCAGTTGATTAATGAGTACAAACAGACAGTAGCAGCACGCCGCTTACCGCCGGAGCAATTTCAAGGCGCCACCATCACACTATCTAACTTTGGTAAATTTGCTGGACGCTTCGCCACACCACTTATTATCCCACCCATGGTGGCTATTTTGGCTGTAGGACGCTTGTACACTGGCGTGGTATCGGTGCAGGGTGTGCCACAAGCCCGCGCCTTACTACCACTCTCACTCAGCTTTGATCACCGCGCGGTTACCGGCGGCGAAGCGAGTCGATTTTTAGGCTATTTGCTTGCGGCATTGCAAACTTAATGGTGTTTCGATTGTTTGGCATAGTGTAGTGGTCCACCACGAAACGGCGCAAATCCTGTACCAAAAATCATTCCGGCATCCACTAAGTCAGCGTTACTTACTACTCCTTCCTGTAAACACAGAGAGGCTTCGTTGACTAGCCGTGCAATCAAACGCTCTGCAAGCGCTTCTCGATGCGGATCGGCTGTCACGGTTTTTTTAATCACTCGCCCTTGCTTGTAATGATAAAAACCGTGGCCGCTTTTACGGCCTAATCTACCAGCCTGCTGCATATCTTGTAATCGTTTGGGCACACTACCACCAAAATGTGCGGTTAAATTTTCTGCAACTGCGCAGCAGACATCAATGCCCACTGTATCAGCTAGCTCAACCGGACCCATCAGCATACCAAACGAAGTAGCGGCATCATCGATTACTTCCGGTGCATACCCTTCATCCAATAATTGCACACACTCTAACAAATAGGGCATTAACACGCGGTTCACTAAAAACCCAGGACTGGATTTAACCGGTAAAGGCAAGCGACCAATTTGATTGACAAATGCGCTAGCGTGCTCGACTACCTCGGCAGCGGTGTGCTCGCTACAAACGACTTCAACTAACTCCATTTTAGCCACTGGATTGAAAAAATGAA
>DAIDLK010000113.1 GCA_027449525.1 Legionellaceae bacterium
CTGTTTTTACCGCAATAAAGTGAACACCCTCTGGCGGGGACAACGCACAAGGACCACTTACGAGCGTCACTTCAGCGCCTGCCCGATAAGCAGCCTCAGCCAACGCATAACCCATTTTACCTGAGCTGTGATTACTAAGGTAACGTACGGGATCAATTGGCTCTTGAGTGGGACCGGCCGTAATAAGCACCTGACGACCAACTAATAGATTAGCCACTTGGTGCAGGCGTAACGCATTAATAATGGTCGAAATTTCACTCAATCGGCCCACGCCATATTCTCCACAAGCCTGCACGCCAATCGCTGGTTCAACTATGATTAAACCACGCTGTTTTAAGGTGTCACAATTTGCTTGAGTAGCGGCATGCTCCCACATGCTGTGGTTCATGGCTGGACAAACGAGTACGGGAACCTCGACGACTAACGCCAACGTGGATAATAAATCATCGGCAAAACCATGCGCCAATTTTGCTAAACAATTTGCCGAGGCTGGCGCTATGAGTAAATAATTGGCCCAACGCGCCAGCTCAATGTGGCCCATAGCGTGCTCAGTCTGCGGATCAAATAATTCAGAGCGCACCGGACGACCACTCAAAGCCTGCAAGGTCATTGGCGTAACAAACTGCCCGGCAGCCTGCGTCATCACCACTTGCACTTCGGCACCTAAGCGCATTAATTCACGCAGCAAATCAATCGATTTATAGGCGGCAATCCCACCAGAAATACCAAGCAGAATTTTTTTTCCATTAAAATCTTGCATAACAACATCACGTCTCTTCAAGGGCTTCATAAGAACATAATTACGGCCAAAATTCAACCTAATCTAACGTGCGTCGGTAGCGCATCATACCAATGGTCATCACCACCACCGTAAATAACAAAATAGGCACAACTTCAGGCCAAATTTCCCAAAAATTACTACCTTTTAATAAAATACCACGCACAATCAATAAAAAATGCGTAATTGGCAACAAATTACCTAAAAATTGTGCCCATTGTGGCATGCCATGGAAGGGAAACATAAAGCCGGAAAGTAATAGTGACGGCAAAAAGAAAAACATGGCGCTTTGTACTGCCTGTAATTGATTGGTCGCTAAGGTAGAAAAAGTTAACACTACGGAAAGATTGGCTGCAATGTAGGGCAAACACAAGAGAAGTAACAACAAAACGCTGCCTTGCATCGGTACACCGAAAATAAAGTAGGCACACATTAAAATCAAACTGACTTGCATGTAGCCGACTACAATATAAGGAAAAATTTTGCCAACCATCACCTCGAGTGGTTTCAGCGGCGTAGACAGCAAATTCTCCATAGTACCACGCTCAAATTCACGGGTAATGGCTAACGCAGTGATAATCACCATGGTCATGGTCAAGACCACCCCTAATAAACCCGGCACAATATTGTAAGCAGTGATGGCGAGTGGATTGTATTTTGCATGCACAATAGGGGTAAAAGCCGGCGGACTATCTTGTAAAAAAGCTAGAGAACCAACGGCTTCTTGCTTAAACGCGCTACGCGCTAAATCACTAAAAACACTCACTGCACGTGACGTTGCAGCAGGGTCGGTTGCATCAACTTCAAGTAACAAGTTAGGACTTAAACCTCGGATAAGATCATAAGAAAAATGAGGGGGGAAATGCACAATAAACTGTATTTGAGTAGTTTTTAATAACTGTTTAGCCTTGGCTTCACTCATCGATGCACTGACAAAACGAAAATAACTGGAATTTTCTAAACTAGTTAGCACGCGTCGCGTCCAAACACTATTATCAACCCCCACCGCCGCCGCCGGTAAATAGCGTGGATTCAAGTTAATCGCAAAACCAAACAAAATCAGCTGAATTAACGGAATACCCACCATCATACCTAGTGTAGCTCGATCTCGGCGCATTTGGATGAACTCTTTGGTCACTACCGCGAACAAACGCTGCGTTCGACTGGACATTAGTCAAGCTCCCCATGTGTTTCTTGTACTAGCGCAATGAAAGCATCCTCCAACGTTGGTGCAATTGCTTGCCACTGTATTGTGTAATCGTTTGCCAAAGCATTGAGTTGTTTTTCGATTGCTTTTTTATGATTACCACACAAATGAATGTGCCGGCCAAATAACGCCACTTGGCTAACGCCAGATAGCTGCTTGACTCGCTGTAATAACGACGTGGTGACGTTGCCGGAAATTTCCCAGGTGTTTAAATGCGTAGCCGCAATGACATCATCCACTGTGCCAGTTACAATCACTTTTGAATGAGCCAAATAAATTAAACGCGTGCAGCGCTCTGCTTCATCCATGTAGTGAGTCGCCATTAACGTGGTAACACCTTGCTCACTTAACGTATGGATAGTATCCCAAAATTCACGTCGTGCAATGGGGTCAATGCCGCCGGTGGGCTCATCCAGTAACAACAAGTCCGGTTTGTGCAGCAAACAAGCCGCCAAAGCGACCCGTTGTTTCCAGCCACCTGATAATTGGCCAGTTAATTGCGCTCGACGCGCCGTGAGTTGCATGATGTCCATAACCTCAGCAATGCGCCGCTTAGGATCAGCAATGCCGTATACTTGGGCAATAAATTTTAAATTTTCTTCAACCGATAATTCTGTGTAAAAGCTATATTTTTGAGTCATGTAGCCGACGTGCTGCTTTATTTTTTCCGATTGAGTTAGAATGTTGTATCCCAAACACGTACCCTTTCCAGAATCTGGCGTCAATAACCCGCACAGCATTCGAATCGTAGTCGTTTTTCCACTGCCATTCGGACCAAGAAAACCAAACACCTCGCCTTTTTCTACCTGCAAATTCAGGCGATCAACCACCACTTGTTGATTAAATGTTTTCGTTAAATCAGTGACATCAATCACCAGATCATGCGACATGATCTGACTCAATCAATACTCGCACTGGCTGACCTGGTTTAAAATTAGTTCCACGACGAATCATCGCTTTAATGCGAAACACTAGATTATCCTCATTTTCACGGCTATACACTAACGGCGGCACAAACTCTGCTTCAGATGAAATATAGGTAATATCGGCGTCAGAAGCCTGCTGGCAACCGTCACAAATAAATTGGATAGGTTTTCGTAAATGAATCCGCGCCAACATCGTCACCGGAACAAAAAATTCAATACGAATTTGGCTGTCAGGTAATAACGTTGCGACGGGACGAGCTGCGGCAACGTACTCACCCTGTTGGTAATAAGTGTCAAAAATAATTCCATCGGCAGGAGCCACTATTTTTTTTTGCGCCAATTGCCATTCCGCTAACGAAAGCTGGGCTTTAGCCTCGGCTACCTTCGCTTCCTGGGCCGCTAGCTGGTCATCACGTGCACCCAGACGCGCTAGAGCTAGATTGGCTTGATACTGCGCTTTGAGTCCGTAATCTGCACGCTGGGTTGATTTAATTTCATCAACGCGGTCCAGCTCAATCGCATGGTGCTGATAGAGCTGCTCGAACCGTTTTACCCGTAAAGCGGCAAGGGTTAAATTTGCTTCAGCTTGCTCGATTTGATCAAGTATTGCGTCAATTTCGGGAGGTCGCTTTGGTTTTTGTAAATCACTTAGCGTGCTGATATTTTCCTGCACTATTGCTTGATTTTGTTGCACAGTCAATTGTTCTGGGTAAGGATCTAAAACGAATAATAAATCGCCTTGCTTAACCCGTTGGCCTCGCGATACTAATTTTTGCACCAGCTTACCTTGATAAGGTGCCGCAAGATAGATATTTTCACCTTCAACGTAGCCCTGAAACGACCTTACATCGTGTTGGTTACAGCCAATTAGCCCTAATAAAATAACGCTAGCGATCAAATGGGCAGCGCGAAAGACCATACATGACTTCTGTTAGTAGCTATAAATCTTAGTATAGGGTATTGCACGAAAAAAAAAAGCGGCGTATGAGCCGCTTTTAAGTAAGTAATAAAGCCCTGGCGATGACCTACTTTAACATGGGGAACCCCCACACTATCATCGGCGCTCGTTTGTTTCACTTCTGAGTTCGGTATGGGTTCAGGTGGTTCCAAACGGCTATGGTCGCCAGGAAAAACGGTTGCGTGGTACTTCT
>DAIDLK010000114.1 GCA_027449525.1 Legionellaceae bacterium
TTGCTGAGTAGCTAACCAATGTTGCCAAGCGGGTATATTCGTGGCACCAAAATCTTTACCGCTCAATTGCTTAAAAATTAAATACGCTGTGTCGTGTTGATTTGGCTGTTTCATAGCTAATAAAGCAAGTAGATTATCTCCTTGATGAATAAAGTCTGTTCTTGCTTTCCCTGAAGCACTAAGATCATACAAAACAAAGAGCGCTTTGTTTCTGTCGGTTAAATAAGGCGATGTTAACAAATCTAAAAAAGGCTTGGCGTCAACGGTCAGATGGTTGGCTTTTTGCAGGGTAGTGGCAATAACGCGCATGCTGTTGTTCCTGACGGTACTGTCTGCGTCCGAAATGTGCGGTAATAACACATCAATAATTTCTTGCGGATTGCTAAAATGTCCCACCAAAAACACCGCCGAAGCTCTTCGCGCTGGATCGAGCTCGGTATTCAGGGCCTGCAAAATAAAATCTTTATCCCGCGCAACGCTGTCATTAAACAAACTCAAATAGGGTTTCAATTGCGGGTGGTTGAACCCCATAAAACAATGGTATACCGGGCAGTCAATATTTTTAGTGGCACCCGGCTCAGTTTGCATCAGGTGGGCGGATAAATGCGTGTATTCCGCCATTTTATCCAAAATATCTGGCTTACCAGTGCGCTTAACCTCTGGATAATGCTCATCATGCACCCAACGCAAGCGTTCGGGGTGATGTTTGGTTACGACATCAATGGTGATGTAGTGATCGTGTTGATGAGGGTACACGACTTCATTGATATCAAGAAACAAATACCCCCTACGCTGCTTCATTTGCTCGATTAAACGGGCACGCGCTGCAACCAGCTGCTGTATTTTTTTTGGCAAGGGCTGACCTGGTTGAAGGTGAATCTGCTCCGCACCTAAGCCCAACATAATCTGTTCAACCTGTTTACCGTAGTGACTTAAAATAAAACGCGACTCCTGAGGTTCCGTACCAAATACATCAATAATTGCTCGGGCAAACACACCCGAGGAAACAACCCACAAGAAACCCAGTGCTAACAAACGTAATATCATAACAATGCCTCCTTCGGCGTTTAGTTGGTGTGTGACAAGGTGTTTAAATCGACATGACGCTGTTTATTTTCGGCCAGCAAAGCATGCATTTGCGGCAAGTAGTGCGACATACGGTGCTCTGGTTGGCCAACATGCCGAGCTGGATCAACCGCTTGATTTTCCAGAAAATCAACAAACCAATCGAGCATGCGAAACGCGGGATTGTATTCCTCTAGCCACAAAAATTGACCCTGCTCATTCACCTCTAAAAAAACCGTTTCATGATCGGGCGTTACAATAAAATCGAAACAACCGAATACAATACCTAAACGCTGCATCATGTTGCGAATTTGTTGCTGCAATTCGGCCGATAATTCGTAGGGCTCAACGTGCATTTGTCGCCCGCGAATAGCGCGCCAATCAACTTGCCCGTCGGGGTGGTCCTGAGAATTTAATTTTGCTGCCACATAATAGTCTCCAAAACAGGTGACTCGCAGCTCATAGTGCTTTGGCACTTCGCGTTGAAAAAATCCCGGCACAGTCTGCAGCATGGTCTGAGAAGGCAAATTAACGAAAGCCAAACGTGCGGTATAAGCAATTTTCAACTGTTGCGGCTCAAACCAAAAATGAGAGCACAAGGGCTTATACACTACCCCCTGACTTTCATGGGCTAACAAAAAATAATGAATTTCTTTAGGGTCATTCGAGCACAAGGTAATAGGAATTGACAACCCACATTCCTGCGCATGCTTTAGTTGCAATAGCTTATAATTGGCACGCTGAGCGGCTTCTTTAGGATTAATCCACCAGGCGTCAGGCGCTAAGTTATGCGTAAAGGCATCAAAAAATAAGCTATTTTCACGTGCAATGAAGGTGTAGTCATCGAGGTGAGCCGATGTTTTGGGTACATACGGTTTTCTGGCGCGGCGCCACCAGACCACATCGTATTGATTTTCGACAATGGTCCGATAGTGATCGGTGCTTTTCCAGTGGTATCCGTCAGCATCAACATAAACAGAATGCTTTAGCTGAGTTGGTTGATCGGCTGTAAATAGTAACGTAACCTGATGGCCTCGCTCTTCTAAGGCCAACTTAACGAAGGCAGCATGAGCATCATCAGGTTCGGTGGGGATTAAACAGTGCATTTA
This sequence comes from Legionellaceae bacterium, assembly GCA_027449525.1. Classification (GTDB taxonomy): domain Bacteria; phylum Pseudomonadota; class Gammaproteobacteria; order Legionellales; family Legionellaceae; genus JAGVJT01. The sequence continues at coordinate 2,175 of DAIDLK010000114.1, forward strand.
GGAACCTCCTGTTCCAGTCGGCTTAGCAAAAAGGCCCTGATTGTTCAGGGCCCCACAACACTTAGTTCTCAATAATAAGATCCGGCGAATTCCTATCTCCTGTCACAATGATGTGCGGCCACTTAAGATGACCACCTTCACCACCACCCCCGCCGGACACTTGATCATACTGTGATTCGTCAATGGGTGTTGCAAGACGATAGGCTAGTGCTCGTTCTGATAGATGACTCATAACTACTCCTTGTAATCAATGATAATGGACTTACTATATTAGGTTACCAATCAACGCTTGCATCAATGACGACATCAACATTTTGTTGACTAAATCCTGAAGCAACCAATGTTTCTCTAGACGACCACTGCACGCTTACACCGGGTCCTCCGCCAGAAACGTGATCAAGCGTATCAAGTTGAATCGGTTTAGCTAACGCATAAGCTAATACCCGCTGGGGCTCTTCTTCCATGTTTTTTCCTCTACTAAGTTAATACCTAATGAAACCAATCCTTTGATCATTAGGCAGGATCTTTCTTGCTAGTTTCTTCCTGAAGCGGAGCAGATTATAACAACAAATCGCCACATTACAACTTATTTGATAGTTTATTTTAACAAATAAGTTGTGTTGCTTTCGATGACGTGTCGAGAGGATACCGTCAACAACACAACGCCTAAAATACTATGCTGGTCCTCTGCAAAAAAAAGCACATCGGAACCAGCCACTATCGGTTGCAGTTGCCAGCGCGGCGGGTCAATACGTAACTGGCGTAATGACAGTTGCTGACTGGATCGAATTTTCACCAAAATTAAGTCGCCATCAGCCGGTCGTTCCGCTTGATTAATAACCAAAATGGTTCCTAAAGAAAAACGTGGTTGCATGGAGGGCCGACTGCGTAACGCAAATGTTTCAGCACCGTACGCACTGTGTTCAAGCGACACCACGGGGTACCACGCGGTCCAAGCGCTTAAATCAAGCGCCTGTAGAGTATCCACGTGAGTAAAGCAATCCCACTCCAGCAGCGGGATGCATTCAGGTCGTTGACACTGCAAACGGCTGATAGGTTGTTGCTGCAAATTACATAATAAAAAATCCACACTGGTCTGAAAATAATCAGCAATCGCTTTGACAGTAAAAATGCGGGGATCCTCTGTTTCACCCGACAACAAGCGTCGGATGGTCATGACCGAGGTATCAAGAGCACGCGCAAGCTCCGTTTCAGAAATACCCTGTTGCTGCATTAAATAGGCTAAGTTATCGGCTATGCTCATGACACTATCCCATCGGAAAAAGGCATGTCTTCCATTGTCAGTTCAATGACTTGATTGTGCAACTAAAGAAGACGCTATTTTTTCAGCTAACCTCATCCAAACCTGAGCATGGCGTGGCGCTGGCTTTAGCGCTAACAGTGCGTTAGTTAATAATGCCTCACTGCTGCGGGTAAGCATTTCTGAGTCCATCGAACCGACCAATTCCTCACAAGCACTTAGCGCCAATGCCGCGGTTTTATCCCATGAAAACTGCGCGGCTTGTTGCAAGGCATGTTGCTCAAGCTCTTGACGAAAAGCCACATCTGTCAGGACACGCAAGAGCTTTGCCGTTATAGCCGTCACATCGTAGGGGTCAAATAATGCATCGTCTCGACCAACGACTTCAGGTAAACTTGAGGTATTGGATGCAATCACCGCACAGCCACAAGCCATGGCCTCCAGCACCGGTAAACCAAAACCTTCATGCAACGAGGGAAACACAAACACTTTACATAAATTGTACAGTGCTAATAAATCATCGTCTGGTACAAAATTCGTAAAAACTACTTGCTGCGGCAGTAAGCCCAATTGCAATGCAA
>DAIDLK010000115.1 GCA_027449525.1 Legionellaceae bacterium
GGAAGCCAGAAGAATGATTGAAAAGGCAGATTTAACGCCGGTTGGTAAAAAAATAATATTAAAAAGACTTGATGATGCCGAGAGAAACTTATCCATAGTCGACGCAGACCGTGCAAAAATTAGCGCCTGGGTAGACAGCAAAAACCCCTACTTGCAAGCCATTGTAACAGCTGCCGGCTTGGCTCCTAAGGCCGATATTCATGCTATTAAAGGTACATTAAGCGGGTTGAAGACGGGTGAAGTTGACAATCTAACCCAGCGCTATTTAGCCATAATTAGAAAACCAGCGCCAATACATGAACCAGCAATTCATAACCAATTACGGAATGCATTAATCGAGGCCATCAAAGCCAGTGGTGATAGAGATGTTAGAGTAGAAAGCTTGTATCAAGAATTAGTTGGAATCGAGAAACAAAACCCTGGGCTAGCGGATCGGATTCGTAATGAAGAATTACAAATCGCGGCTAGATTGGAAAGTGATAACCAAGTTGCACCCAGCAAGGGCCCGTAATTTGTTTTATATATAAACAATTTTTTCAAAATTTGCATATTTTACTCCGTTGACTATAGTTAAAGTATAATCAACGGAGTGACGTTATGCCTCAGCGTCGGGCCAACTTAAGTGAGACTCCCTCCGCTCGCTACGCCGGCCCCCCTATCAATCAATGCACCGAAGGTGATTTGCACGGAAATACAATCCGCCTGCTCGATGCCTTGTATTACTACGATGTGATTGATATTGATGATGCGAGTTATAGCGCAATTGTTAGGGCTTATGCCAAGGTATTTAATCGGTCTGCGAGCACCGCAGACGAGAGTGAATTACTGGCCTTGTTGCAAAATCACGTCATCGTTAAAAACAAGCAGCTGGTCGTTCGCTTAATTGGTGATGTTATTGCTGACCGTGGTGTTAATGATGCATTTACTTTAACACTCCTCAATTCAATCATTGAGCAGGGAGCTAACGTTCGCAGCATGATTTCAAATCATGATCTCATCGCCATGAAATGCCTAGCGGGAGCCACTTCAATTGAGGACGTCGAGCGACGTATTCATGAGCATGCCAGTTTTTTTGGAGCGAGGCATCAAAATGGGCAACGTTTCGGGCAAGGTGATTCATTTTTAAAATTATTTGCCTCCCTCAAGGCCGGTCAAGTGAGTTTTAACCAGATAAAACAACAGTCTGAACGCTATTTTAAAACCATGCTGTTGTTGGATTACTCGGAAGAAAACGGCAAATTAACCCTCTATTCGCATGCACCCATGAATTTTCCATACCTGGCACCAAAACTCGCCGAACAATTTGGTATCGCGCCACCGAATATTCGCGATAACGATGCTGTTAAACGTTTTATCCACGAAATTAACCTACGTTTTCAAGCGGTTGTGCAGTCGAACGATTCCCACTTGATTGACACCTTCTTCGCGGCGCATGAGCCGGCCAGCGAAATAATCCTGCGACGGGAAAAAGAGCTGGCAAACAACAAAGGCGGTGGCTTCGATTGTACACGGCAGTTTTTGTATTGCTATGGACACGACAAGCGGCATGACGAAACAACGGGACATGAAATTGCACCAGACAACGCGCAAGATGTGATACGAATTGACAATGCGAGTGGAAAAAAAAGTATCACATCGGATGAAAATGAAACGTCCTACGCTTGCGAGGGAAGATTTTCTGTCATGCCATCCTCAAGAATGACTCTGAACACCGATTTGTTAGGAGAAATGCTAACAAATCGTGTAAAAAACAAATTTACCTTGGCTCGCATTGGTATTTTAACCGTTACCGCTCGGCAAGAAACAACGCGGTTAATTCAAGAAGTGGAGCGTAAATTGCAAGGGATACTCCTGGCAAACGATGCAAACAATCCATTGCATCAGGCAAAAACTGAAAAACTTCAACAGGAGCGTACCTTGCTACAAGCAGTGCTCTCTTCCAGTGATACAAGGGATACAAGAACACTCAAAATGATGATCGAACAATATGCCTATTTTAGCGTTAAAGCCTCCCATCCATTAGTCCTTGCTGCACCATCAGCCACCGGAATCAAAGCTAAAACCATGCTCTTAACTCCTGCACAGAGGAATGAGGCGACAACGTTTATCGAGCAATTTGAGTTTAAGCGTCTATCTGAAAATAAACTGTTGCATCTATTGGAAAGATCCCCGTTGTACCCGGATGATATTACCGACTGTGTCACACAAGCCGCAGCGAAAAATAACCTCTTACGCGAATCACCACACGATTTACCCACCAGAATTCACGATTACATCGGCAGCCCGAATCCATTTATTCAAGCCGTTGTGATCGCAATGGCGCCAGAGTTTGCGGCGGCTTTTACCCTAAGTCCCGAAGAAAAAACCAGTTACTACGAAGCTCGCCATGAGCTAAAGACTGACTCACTGACTGACCACCTGACGAATATTGATGATTTCAGAGACGCTCTGTCAGAAATAAAGATGGAACAGCGTGTGCAGCACCTCCACGATCGCTATCTAAGCGAGTTAACTACGGATGATCATGACGGCCATTTAGCTACTATCACCGCCTCACGGCAAGCGTTATTTACCGCGATTAAAACGAGTGATGCCAATAAAACCGAATATGTCAATACATTACTGCAGGCATTGCGTCAGCTTCAAGCAAGCCATCAGGCTAATCCAACCATTTTGCTTAGACTAACGGAAGAACAAAGCTTAATTCACCAGTTTTTTGCAGAAGATAGTGGCCCAGAACATGGACTAGGCAAATAAAAGGAGCTTGAACAATGGAATGGCTGTTGAACCCCACGCTTTGGGTAGGCTTGCTCACATTGGTGGTTCTAGAAATCGTTTTAGGCATCGATAATCTTATTTTTATTGCAATTTTAATTAATAAACTACCCTCTGCACAACGTGATAAAGCACAAGTGATTGGTCTAGCACTTGCCATGTTGATGCGACTAACGTTGCTCTTTTTTATGTATCGTTTGACTACCTTAACGAAACCCCTCTTGGCACTTGGTCCTTTTTCATTTTCAGGTCGCGATCTCATGCTGCTATTGGGTGGGTTGTTTCTATTATTTAAGGCCACCACGGAATTGCACGAACGACTAGAAAGTCCCTCTGCAGCACAACCAGAGGGTAAAGGGTGCGCTAGTTTCGGCTTGGCTATCGTGCAAATTGTGATTCTTGATGCAGTTTTTTCTGTCGATTCGGTAATTACCGCTGTCGGGATGGTGAATGAGCTCGAGGTCATGATACTGGCTGTGGTCATTGCGATTTTGGTCATGCTGGTGGCGGCTAAACCCTTGAGTCGCTTTGTGCATGCGCATCAAACGGTCATCATTCTTTGCTTAAGTTTTTTACTGATGATTGGATTCAGTCTAGTGGCTGAAGGCTTTGGTTTTACGATCCCTAAAGGGTATCTGTATGCCGCCATCGGGTTCTCCATACTGACTGAGATTTTTAATCAATTGGCACGACGAAACGTCATTCAACCCGAGTTAGCACTTAATTTTCGCGAACGAACGGCAGCTGCTGTTATCAGCCTGGTGAAAAAACCGAACAATGGCGCAACAAGTAACACTGTGTCCAGTGCCAGTAAGGCCAAACTCAGTGTTCAGTCGATGATGACCAGTCGCTCGAATATTGTCTGGATTAATATCAATGCACCCATCCATGTGATCCATCAACAGCTCGTCACTACGCCGCATAGTCAATTATTAGTCTGTCGTGACAGCCTCGATCAACTCATTGGCATTGCGCGTGCGAAAGAATTAATCAATGACGCCCTAACGACAGGCAGCGTTGATGAGGCAAATACCGTGAAAAAACCGGTGATGGTCGAAGAAGACTGGGGTGCACTGCAAGCAATTGAACTATTTAAACATTCTGATACAAAGCTTGCCGTAGTAGTAAATACGTTCGGTGAAATTACA
>DAIDLK010000116.1 GCA_027449525.1 Legionellaceae bacterium
AAGGCTTAAGTTGTGTAGGAATCAACAAACATTTCTAGCACTTCTCCTGCGTTCTTGAATAGTGTAAGCTAGGCTCTGCAGACGTAAATCCACAGATTTTTTCATGAAAATAATTCGATGTGCGGTAATTGGAGTAGGTTACCTTGGTCGTTTTCACGCACAAAAATACCAACAGGCTCCCCTTGCACATTTAGTGGGTGTTTGTGATGTGAACCCTGATGTAGCCCAACGTGTCGCTCATGAACTACTACACCGATTACCGTGAATTATATAACCACGTTGATGCAGTTAGTATAGCGGCTTCCACACCACAGCATTTTCGTATTGCTCGTGAATGTATTCAACAAGGATTACACGTCCTCATTGAAAAGCCCATCACTGAAACGGTTCTTGAAGCCAAAGAGCTGATCAATTTGTCTCAAAAGAATGATGTTAAGCTGCAAGTTGGTCATTTAGAACGCTTTAATCCTGTTCGGATTGCACTTGATCAGTACCTCGACACACCATTATTCATCGAATCAAATCGATTGGCACCCTTCAATCTGCGTGGAGCTGAAGTCAATGTTATCTTGGACTTAATGATTCATGATATTGATTTGATTCAAACCATGGTTAGAAGCCCTATCAAACACATCTCAGCACACGGGGCACCAATACTGTCACCGACTATCGACATTGCTAATGCGCGCATTGTGTTTGAAAATCGATGCGTAGCTAATATCACCGCCAGTCGCGTGAGTTTTAAGAAAGAGCGAAAAACGCGTATTTTTCAAAAACTTAATTACCTTACCCTCGACTACCAAGAAAAACGCCTAACAATCTTTAGTAAAGGAACCGACGAATTATTTCCAGGCATACCCAATATTATTCGTCATGAGGCAACCTGCGCTGAGGAAGATGCATTACAAAATGAAATCAATGCGTTTCTGCAGTGCATTGTTAACGACACGCCACCATTAGTACCAGGCGAAGACGGATTAGCAGCGCTTAAAACGGCTGGGGCCATTACGGCTTGTATTGAACAACAGTTAGCTGAACAGTATGCTCATCTCTAAACACATCGTCCTGATTGCTGGAGAAGAATCAGGCGACCAATACGCAGCATCTCTGGTGCAACCGCTATTAGCAACCTTTCCAAACCTTAAAATCAGTGGGATCGGCGGGCATCATCTCCAGTTAACGGGGGCTCATGTGATTTATTCGCTAGCTCATTTGGGTTTAACCGGACTATGGGATGTGGTACTGCACCTAAGCCTGTTGTTCGCGGCAGCTCATGCCCTGCGCCGGTATCTAGCCAAATACCCACCTGATCTGCTGGTGCTGATAGACTATCCAGGTTTCAATTTGCGAGTGGCAAGCTACGTCAAAAAAACGTACCCTAACACCACCATACTCTATTACATTAGCCCACAAATATGGGCTTGGAAGCCCGGCCGCATCAAAACGATTCGTCGTTGTGTGAACCACATGGCGGTTATTTTTCCCTTTGAACAAACACTCTATGCAAAAGCAGGCGTCCCAGCAAGCTTCGTCGGCCACCCTTTAGTGGCACGTGTTGCAGCCGCGGCAGCAAACAGCATGACCCGCCTGCAATTGGGGTTACCAACCAACAAACAGATCATCGCTTTACTTCCCGGCAGTCGTCGCAGTGAAATCAAATACCATATGCCCGTGCTGCGTGAAACAGCCATTCGTTTAAGCCAACAATTCACTGACTTACATTTTGTGATACCGATAGCCGACTCACTCGATCCAGGTTGTGTTAAAGTGCATTGGACCATCGCCGCGCCTGACTGTACTTTTATTCTAGGTAACGCGCTAGACGTGATGCATTGCAGTGATTTTGTGATTGTCTCTTCCGGCACTGCCTCTTTGGAATGCGCCTTATTGGGCAAACCAATGTGTATTATCTACAAAGGTTCCTTATTAAATTATTTAATTGCTAGCCAAGTCATTCGTGTGCGTTATTTTGGTTTATGTAATCTGCTCAACAACCGTATGATTGTCCCTGAGCTATTGCAATACGATTGCAATGCCATTGAGCTAACGCGGGTAGTTACCCAATTGCTAACCAACCCCAGCTGGTGCGCCAGCTTACAAGAACAGCTTGCTCAATTAAAACAAGCGCTTTCCCAGCAACATGCGACCATCAGTTTATTACAACTGATTACGCAACAGATAACACAGGCCACTCTTGAGTAATCGCTTTTTAGTTGCCTATTTTATTTTCGCACTCTTGATTGCTCCCATTCATTTACTCTCGTTTGATAGCTACTATTATTGGGAGTGGAGTCGGCACCTCGCTTGGTCATATTATGACGGATCACCCATGGTAGCCTATTTAATGCGCGTATTTACTGAATGCTTTGGTGATAATTTATTTGCCCTTAATACCACAGGAATTGTCGTCACCGCTCTTACGAGTGTTATCGTATACCGCACCTCAAGGTTGTTTCTTGAGCAGGAAGCCAGTATGGTCGCCGCCTGCTTATGGCTTTTTTCTCCGCTAATTACCTTGGATTTGTTAAATCAAGTCACATTAAACACACCATTAACTTTGTTTTGGGCGCTTACCCTCTACTACTGCATCCGTTACTTGACTCAGGCTAAGCCCTATGATTTGTATTGGATTGGGTTGAATTGTGGGTTTATGCTGCTCTCTAAGTATTCAGGCATCGTGCTGGTGTGCAGTTTGATGATTTTTCTCCTTCAAACCTCCTACCGTAAGCTATTTTTTTCGCCCGCGCTGTATGGTGCGGGACTCCTAGCGGCCATGATATTCAGCCCCGTTATTTTATGGAACGCGCAGCATCACTGGCAATCCTTTATCTACCAACTGCACACGCATCACTTACAAAGCACTTTCTTTTCATTGGGGTCGGTGGGTCACACAGCCTGCACTACGATCATTTCCGCACTCAATATCATGTTATTACCACCGTTGTTGTATCACTTGAACCGTCAACAAGCGACTTGTCTGCCAGCACAATTTTGCTTTAGTGTTTCCATTAGTTTTTTATTATTCTATATTGTACTTGCCGGCTTTGCGCAGCTGCGCGGATTCTGGCTGAGTCATTACCTACTATCGGCTAGCTTATTAGCTGGTTTTTGTTACCAGCACTATGGACACCAGGTTCGTTTTCGCCAGGTAATTACCCTTTTTGCGGCGATTAGTATTGCCATTTTGATCAATGCAACCACCTATTTTAATGTCAATGATTCAAAAAAAGTGGCTTACTATCACTGGATACAACCATTCAATCAGTCATTGTCACCACCACCTGATGCAATCGTTACAACAGGATGGTTTGCAGCACGTGGGTTATTCTTTCTTAAACATCACCCCAGCGTGTACACTTTAGCCTGTGGCGAAGCACAAAACCAATACGCAGCCTGGAGTGAACCGTTTTTAAAGCAAATCGCCCAAAACAAAATTCAGCGTATTTGGTATTTTGATTTAACCGATCACAGTGACTGTATCAAACGTTACTTTGCTACCTGCCAACCGTTACGAGAACAATCCTCGTTTATTGCGTATGAGTGTACCCGTCCAACCGCGCAAAACTGATCAAATAATAAAATTTCTGTTTACAACAAACTCTCTTAAATGTACAATATAAATACAAAATGATGTCAAAGAGAATTGTTATGTTTCCTAACTACTTAAATGAGTCCTCTTTTCAACAATTATCCGTGCCGCAGAAAAAACAAAAAGCTCGACAAGTAATTTTAGACAATACCCTGGTGGAAGACCAAGCGCAAATTACACAGCGTTGGACCAATACTATTTTGCACTGTGGTTCAAACGAGGTGCATGGTCTTGCGATCAATATGATGCTGTTGACCATGGCAGCTATCGCCGAGGGGCAATTTGAAGTGAGTTTTGTTGGCCGTTCAGGGGAATTAGCTCAGTGGGTACAACC
>DAIDLK010000117.1 GCA_027449525.1 Legionellaceae bacterium
TAGCCACGCAGCGCGCTAAACAGTCGCCTGATTTAATCAAGCGGCCGCCACACTCTATCGAAGCGGAGCAATCCATTTTGGGTGGCTTGATGCTTGATAATAACGTATGGGAAAAAATTGGCGACCGGCTCTGCGAGGCCGATTTTTATCGCCAGGAGCATCGCGTGCTGTTCCGCGCCTTATTGCATTTGGCCAAAAAAAACCAGCCATTTGATGTGGTGACCGTTTTAGATAGTCTTAGCTCAACGCAAACCTTGGATGAAGCGGGTGGTGAGGCGTATTTATTTGAATTAGCCAATAATACCCCCAGTGTAGCCAATATTTCTGCTTACGCCAGTATTGTGCGGGAAAAATCCGTGCAGCGGCAGTTAATCTCGGTTGCAACCGATATTGCCGACTCTGCCTACAACCCCGGTGAACGGGTGTTGGCTGAATTGCTTGATTTTGCTGAAACCAAAGTATTCTCGATTGCTGAACAAACGCCTACTGACGGCGGGCCAGAAGCAATTAAATCGATCCTTGTGCGCACGGTGGAAAAAATAGATTCGTTATACCACAGTGGTGACAGCATTACTGGTTTGGCCACTGGCTTATCTGACTTGGATCAATTAACCACTGGGTTGCAACCGTCTGATCTCATCATCGTTGCTGGGCGTCCGTCGATGGGAAAAACTACCCTCGCGATGAACATGGCTGAACACGTGGCTATCAAGACCAACAAACCGGTATTAGTATTTTCCATGGAAATGCCGGCTGATTCGTTGGCAATGCGCATGATGTCTTCACTAGGCCGCATTGATCAACATCGCTTACGCACTGGAAAATTAGATGATAATGATTGGCCACGTGTGACCTCTGCGGTACACATGCTCTCAGAGGCACCGTTGTACATTGATGATACGCCTGCGCTTAGTCCCACTGAATTGCGTGCTCGGGTCAGGCGCTTAACGAAACAATGTGGGCAGTTGGGCTTGATCGTGATCGATTACTTACAACTGATGCGTGTTTCTGGATTTAAAACGGATAATCGCACGGCTGAAATCTCTGAAATTTCGCGCAGTCTCAAAGCCTTGGCCAAAGAAATGCACGTGCCAGTGATTGCACTTTCGCAGCTTAATCGTAGTTTGGAGCAGCGTTCCGATAAACGTCCCATGATGTCTGATTTGCGTGAGTCAGGTGCTATTGAGCAAGATGCTGATCTAATTTGTTTTATTTATCGCGATGAGGTCTATAACGAAGACAGTGTCGACAAAGGTTGTGCAGAAATTATAGTTGCTAAGCAACGAAATGGCCCTATTGGTAAAGTGAAAGTTGCTTTCTTAGGGCAATACACACGTTTTGAAGATTTAGCCTATCAAGGTTATCAAGGGGTCAGTTGAAGTGACGAGACCAACCTATATTGAAATCAATACATCGGCGCTTCGACACAATATCGCGCAAATTAAACAACGTTGTGCGCCGAAACAAGTGATTGCTATGGTAAAAGCCAATGCGTACGGATGTGGCATCGTGAATGTAGTGCCTGTTTTAGCGCCCTCAGTGGATTACTTTGGAGTATCTTGCTTGGAAGAAGCATTGCAGGTGCGTGCGCTGACTGACAGGGCTTGTATTTTGTTTGAAGGAATTTTTTCTGCGCAAGAGTTGTTACAAGTTGCGCAGTATCGGCTGGAATGTGTTATTCATCACGAGCAGCAACTAGAGTGGCTACTCAATACCCCTCTCTCTGAACCGATTAAAGTCTGGGTAAAAGTGAATACGGGTATGAATCGTTTAGGCTTTGAGCCAGCGGCATCGAATGCGGTAGTGGCGCAACTTGCACGTTGCGCTTGGGTGTCGCCCGTTATTGGTTTAATAACGCACCTTGCGTCAGCAGATGAGCCTGGTAACGAACAAAATGAACAGCAAATTACTACTTTTTATGCGTTAGAGTGCCTAAATGCCGTGTCGATTCGTAGTGTTTCTAATTCAGCAGCGCTTTATTCTGGGATCAATTTAGCCGAAGAGGTGGTAAGACCAGGTATTTTATTGTATGGAATTTCACCATTCAGTGGTAAAAACGGTAGTAAACTGGGTTTAAAACCTGTGATGCGTTTCTATTCGGCGGTGATAGCCATTCAAATGTGTCCTATCGGTGCACGAGTGGGTTACGGTGGAACTTGGCAAAGTCAGCGATTGAGTCGAATTGGCGTGGTGGCAGTGGGGTATGGCGATGGTTATCCGCGCCATATTCGCCAGAATACCCCAACCTGGATTAATGGGTGTATTGCTCCGATTGTGGGCAGAGTTTCTATGGACATGCTGACCGTTAATTTAACCGATTGCCCTGGGGTTCGATTGGGGGATCGCGTTGAGTTGTGGGGAGATAACGTGCCGATTGAAATAATTGCACGTTCGGCGGATACTATTGCCTATGAGTTAATTTGTCAAATGACTCCGCGTGCATTACGACGAACTAGTTAGCAACATTTAACCTGAAAGAGGAACCTCATGAAAAAAACCAATGCGTTGTTGTTATCGCTCTCAGTCTTTATGGTTAGCTGTACTCAATTGAACCACGAGGGTGTCGGTATGGCTACCGGAGGCGTGATTGGAGGGTTGTTGGGAAGCCAATTTGGCGGTGGGGCAGGCAAAGTGGCTGCTGCCGCTGGTGGTGCATTTGTTGGTGCGGTATTAGGCGGGCAAATTGGTAAATACATGGATAAGCAAGATGCGCTTGAAATGCAACGTGCGCTTGAAACCGCTCCTACAGGAAAAGCAGTTAGCTGGCAAAATCCAGATAATGGCAATCGTTACCGCGTTACGCCAACACGTACTTATTATGCCAATGATCATCAGCCATGCCGTGAATACACCACCCGCGCTATGATTGGCGGTAAATCAGAGCAAGTCTACGGTAAAGCGTGCCGTCAAGCAGATGGTACGTGGCAGATTGTGTCTTAGTGACCATTTTACGCTTGCTGTTGGGCGATCAACTTACCGAGAGTATTGCTACACTAACTGACTGTGATCAACAGTCCGATGTGGTATTACTGTGTGAAGTGTGGGATGAGGCCACTTATGTGCCGCATCACCAAAAAAAAATGGTATTCATTTTTTCGGCCATGCGCCATTTTGCTGCCCACTTACGGCGGCTGAAGTACCGTGTTGATTATGTTAAACTTGATGATCCGCACAATCAGGGTTCTTTTGCTGGCGAACTGACGCGTGCCGTGGCGAGGCACTTTATCACAGAGGTGGTTGTCACTCATCCTGGCGAGTATCGCGTGCTGATGCTGTTGCAGGACTGGAGTAGGCACTCCGGTATTAAACTGCAGGTGCGCGCCGATACCCGTTTTCTTTGCTCCTTGGCCGAATTTAATGCCTGGGCACAACCGCGTAAGCAATACCGCATGGAATTATTCTACCGTCGTATGCGCCAAGCGCACAACATTTTAATGGATGGCGATCAGCCAGTCGGCGGACAATGGAATTACGATCATGCCAATCGTAAATCGCCACCGAACCGGCCAGAAGAGCACGCGTTGACTAAATTTCGGGTTGACAAAATAACGCGAGAGGTGATGCAGCTAGTATCTGAGAAATTTTCCGATCATTTTGGTGCAATCAAGCCTTTTTTTTATGCTGTAACGCGTTCGCAAGCACTAACCGCGTTGGCTGCCCTTTGATACTAATACGGCGCATGCCACCGCCTGTACCGCCCGCTAATGAAGATGTAACTGGATCTACTGCATCCTTAAGATAGGCGGGTAAACCACCTTTAAAAATTGCTATATCGTTACTCATTGTAAATTCTCCTTAAATGTCATCGTCTGGGTTAAAGTTCATTTCTAATTGTGTACCTTCGGGTAACGGAATACCGTCTGTACTTTCATCTCCACCAAGCTTACGCAGTGCTGACTCAACTTCACTTATCT
>DAIDLK010000118.1 GCA_027449525.1 Legionellaceae bacterium
AGCATTTTTCACAAGCCTTGGATTGGGGGCTGCGTCTATTGTTGCTGATTGGTATTCCTTCAGCGATTGGGCTTACTGTATTTGCAAAGCCCTTAATTGCTAGTTGTTTTGCCTACGGTAAATTCAGTGCTAACGATGTGATACAAACGCAAAAAAGCCTGATTACTTTAGGCTTAGGCGTGCCGGCCTTCATGATGGTTAAAATTTTAGCTTCTGGTTTTTATGCGCAACATGATATTACCACACCAGTTAAAGCGGGCACTTGGTCTATGTTAGTGAATACACTCTGTTGTGCCGTGTTGGTGGTACCCTTAGCGCATGCGGGATTGACCTTGGCTTCCTCACTTGCCGGGTACGTGAACTGTGCTATCTTACTGGTTGTATTGAAACGGCGGGGTATTTATTCCCCGGGACGGGATTGGGGACGATTTTTAACGCAAGTTTTGGTTGCGAATAGCGTCATGGCAGTTTATTTGTTGTACAGTGACGTCGCATTAAGCGTTTGGTTAAGTAAGCCAGCCGTCGTCCGAATCATGGTTTTGTTAGGTCATGTGCTGGTTGCCTTAGTGATTTATCTGGTGTGTTTAGCAGGAGTTGGTATGCGGTTTTCACAGTTTCGTGGTCAGTTGGAGGAGAAATAATGCGAGCTCAGGATTTTTATCAAGCCGATGCCGACCAAGCAATTCAACTTGTTATTTACACCGTTTCGAATTGGCGCGAGCGAATGGGTGCGATACCCGCTAGCGTGCACCAACAATTAACGTTACAACAATTCCAGGGCGCGTTAGGTGAACGGGCGTTTGTTGGTGATGCAGCTGGGAAGCTTACTGAGGTATATATTGGGCAAGGTAACGGAACAGTGGCACAAGCAATTGCGCACGCTGTAACTCATTTACCGCACGGGGTTTATCAAGCACAACAGGCCTTACCTAGAGCGGCACAAGTGATGTGGTCATTAGCACAATACCGCTATGATCATTTCAAACAACGTGATTCGGCCTCTTTTCGTTTGCTTAGCATTGACTCAGCCGAATTACCAGCAGTATTAGCTGAAGCAGAAGCTATTTTCCTTGCACGCGATTTGATCAATCAACCTGCCAATCGCTTAGGTCCGGAAGGTTTGGCGCATGCTGTTGCAGCACTAGCACAGCAACATGGTGCAGAATACAAGCAATGGGTTGGCGAAGCGTTGTTAACTGATAATTTTCCAGCGATTCACGCGGTGGGGCGCGCTGCTGCCGAAGAGCCACGCCTATTGCAACTAACTTGGGGGGATCCCTCGCGTCCACGTGTTACGTTAGTCGGCAAAGGGGTCTGCTTTGATTCAGGCGGTCTTGATCTAAAACCATCCGCTGGGATGCGCCTCATGAAAAAAGACATGGGCGGGGCGGCTCAGGTCATGGGTTTAGCGCACTGGTTAATGCGTATTAAGCTTCCTATTTACCTACAAGTGCTGATTCCAGCGGTAGAAAATGCCGTGGGACCTAGGGCTTATCGTCCTGGTGATATTTTAACCATGCGCAACGGACTTAGCGTTGAAATTGATAATACTGATGCAGAAGGGCGATTAATTTTGGCGGATGCCTTGGTCAAAGCCTGTGAAAAGCCCCCTGAGATATTGATTGACTTCTCGACCCTAACCGGTGCGGCGCGCGTGGCCGTTGGCACTGAAATTGCGGCATTTTTTACGCCGGATGAGTCTTTGGCGGCGGCTATTCAACGTGTGGCCAACACGGTTGGTGATGCGGTGTGGCGTCTGCCATTGCACGCTGGATACAACAGCATGCTAGACTCCAATGTGGCCGATTTACTCAATTCCAGTCCGTCATCGTATGCCGGTGCCATTATTGCCGCTTTGTTTTTGCAGCATTTTGTTGCACCAGAGGTGGCATGGGTGCATTTTGATGTAATGGCATGGAATGTTAGTAGTAAACCAGGCCGCCCAGAAGGTGGCGAAGCCATGGGATTGCAGGCGATGGCAGCGTATCTAATCCAACGTTATGGCACCACTGGAGCTCTGGGTTCAGCCGATTTTAAACAAGAAATCTAGCGAAAGGATTCAATTTACGACATCGTATGCGTGTGTAAATCAAAACCCTGATCACGGTAGTGACGGTAATGCTCACGTGCAATTGCCTTATTGCTTTCAAGCGGCAAGATGACTTCAATGATACGACTGATGGGTGGCGCGCATTCAATCAGTGAAGGCGTTAAGTTCATGACTAAGCTGGTAGTGGTCTGCACGCAGGTATCAGGTGTGGTGATGACAACAGCGACCTGCGAGGCGAGGGGATCATCCAAGCAGGCATGTGGGATAAATGCATCGTCTTGATAAGACCATAGTAGCGCATCAAGATGTCTGCATTGGGCAAGTTGCGCGCAATACACTAAGATGCGATGACCTTGGGTATAGGCTTTATGGATGAGCCGGCAAACAATGGTCCAGTAATCCGGTTCACTCGGGTTGGTTAGTAAATAAAAATCAACGCGAATCGGCGACATGACGTACTAATTCAATTAACAACCGAACGGGTCTTCCGGTAGCATTATTTTTTTTACCCGATGTCCAGGCGGTGCCTGCAATATCGAGGTGTGCCCAAGGGTAGGCTTGCGTAAAACGCGCTAAAAAGCAGGCGGCAGTGGTGCTGCCAGCGGCACGGTCAAAGCGAGCATTGACTAAGTCAGCTAATGGGCTTTCGAGCGCGTCATCATACGCTTTTTCCAGCGGCATGCGCCAAACACTGTCGTCACAAGTACGCGCTGCCGTTAGAATGAGTTCTGCCAGCGACTCATCGCGGGTCATCAGCCCGCTGTGCACATGGCCAAGTGCCACAATAATAGCGCCAGTCAGCGTGGCTATATCAATCACAAAGCGAGGTTGGTAGCGCGCGGCATACGTGAGGGTGTCCGCTAAAACCAACCGTCCTTCGGCATCCGTGTTGACTATTTCAACGGTTTGACCCGACATGGTAGTGACGATATCGCCCGGACGAGTTGCATGCCCACTGGGCATATTTTCCGCGCAAGCGAGCAGTCCCACCACGTTGATTGGCAGTTTCAGTGCCGCACAAGCTTTTATCGTACCAAGCACACTTGCGGCTCCGGCCATATCGTACTTCATTTCTTCCATACCGTTGGCTGGTTTAAGTGACATACCACCGGAATCAAAGGTAATTCCTTTACCCACCAAAATAATCGGGGAACTTTTTTTTGCACCGGCATAATGCAATTCGATTAATTGAGGTGGCTCATCACTGCCTTTGGCAACGGCTAAAAAGGCACCCATTGAGAGTGCCTCTAAATCGTCCTGATGCAAAATTGTTGTGGTAACTTGTTTGTATTCACTAGCGAGTTCTAGTGCACGCTCGGCTAAATAAGAAGGTGTACACACATTGGCCGGCAAATTCGCTAGGGTGCGGGTAAAGGTGACGGCTTCTGCAATTGCTCGCGCGTGAACCAAGTCCTGTTTCTCCGCCCCTGGCAGAATAAATCCGACTTCTTTCAAGGCGTGCTGGGCCGATTGGTCTTGCTTAAAGGTTAGCAATTGGTAACAGGCAGCATCAAATCGCGTCAGCATTTGTTCTAGTAGATTGGCCTCAGGTGCGTTTGTAATCAAGGGTAAGCAAAGCGTGGCTGAATGCACGTGTTGTTTTAGTAACGCTTGTGCAACATCTTGCGTCAATTGGCCAGCCTGCTCGAGGGTGTATTCTTGCTGTTCTCCGCAGTGTATTACGAGTAGCTGACCGTTTTGAAAATCGGTTTGCCAACGCATAGCGCGTGGCCGATGTAAATCTTTCCTGAGGTGGTCCAGCGTATTTTTGGCCGCTTTTGGTAGGGCATCTAGGCACTCGGGTAACGGGGCATGAGCACAAAGTCCAACTACCAAACAATC
>DAIDLK010000119.1 GCA_027449525.1 Legionellaceae bacterium
ATCCGATTCTCGTGCCTCATGAAAGCCAGCCGACGGCATTTATACGGTTTAATTTTTACGCTGTTAGGCGTTGGTTTAAGTGTGTTTTGTTACCGTCACTGGGTGCTTGAAGTGCCGTTAACTGATACTGAAAAAGTGAATAGTTGGATGATTGAAGCCAATTTACGTTTTCTTCCCGATCAAAATGTGCCGGTTAAAGCTAGTTTCTCTATTCCCTACCTACCACCTTATGCGGCTATTTTAGACGAATATTTTGTGTCACAAAATTATGGTGTTACCACCAATTTAACCGGCCCGAATCGACGCGTGGTGTGGGCGCTACGGCGCGGAATCGGCCCGCAGTCGTTGTATTACCGGGTTATTTTACGTGAAATTGGCCACCAAGAAGCACATCCGGTGCATCCCATTAAACTGCCGCCTCCGAGTCTTACCGACAGCCAACGCATGGCCATGGACTCCATCATTACCCAGGCACGGCATGACTCAGCAGATAGCCAAACCTTTGCGCAAAGTGTGATTAAAGCACTGGATAAAGCCGATGGCAACGCCAAAGTATTAGTGGGAACCGAGTTTACCGAGGCCAATGTGGTCAAGGTGGCGGTTGATGTGCTGAATCGTGCCAAAATTCAAGCCATGGCGGTGCAGGGTTTTTACTTGTCGGCGCAAAGCAAAGTGAATTTTAAAATCTTGTTAGCGGTTTACAATGGTCGAGATTGGCTTTACATCAACCCCCATACTGGTTCAGCTGGTTTACCCAATAATTTTTTAATTTGGCAGTACGGCTCAGACCCGTTGTTCGATGTGCTTGGAGGCAAGAAAGCCCAATTTTCACTCACAGTGTTACCCACCCCGGTCAATGCCTTAACCCTAGCCAAAGCCCGCGGATTGGATGCTGATTCGCAACTGTTGCGCTTTTCGTTGTTGCAACTACCCATTGACGTGCAAGAAACTTATAAAATTTTACTCACAGTGCCAATTGGAGCATTCATTATATTATTGTTACGCAATTTCATTGGCCTTAAAACGTTTGGCACGTTTATGCCGGTGTTAATTGCATTAGCGTTTCGGGAAACCCACGTAGCGTGGGGGATTACGTTGTTTATTTTAATTGTTTCCTTCGGGCTGTTAGCGCGATTTTATTTGGATCAGTTGCGTTTACTTTTAGTGCCTCGGTTAACCGCCATTTTAATTGTTGTGATCATGCTGATGTTACTGATTAGTGTGATGAGTCAAAAACTGGCTCTCGATTCTGGTTTGTCGGTGGCCTTGTTCCCAATGATCATTTTAACCATGACCATTGAGCGCATGTGTATTTTATGGGATGAACGTGGACCGGCTGAGGCCATTAAAGCCGGCACGGGCAGTTTACTGGCGGCGGTGATTGTATTTAGTGTGATGAATCGTGCCGATTTGCAGTATTTATTGTTTGCCTTTCCTGAGCTGCTATTGGTGCTTTTGGCCCTGGTGTTGTGGTTTGGTCAATACCGTGGTTATCGGTTAATGGAATTGTTTCGTTTCAAAGCTTTAGCAGGACTGCACTGATGTGGTCGGTGTATCGCCAGTTACGTCAGCGGGGTATTTTGAGTATCAACGGCCGTAATAGTGATTACGTGTTGCGTTATAATCCCCGCAAACTCTACCCGTTGGTGGATAATAAATTAAAAACTAAGCAATTGGCGTTTCGCGCCGGTATTGCAGTACCGTCGTTGTACGCCGTCATTGAAACCGAGCGGCAAATCAAACAGCTGGATCATTTGCTGGGTAACTACGCTGATTTTGTCATTAAACCAGCGCACGGGGCCGGCGGCGATGGAATTTTAGTGATAACTCATCGCGTGTTTGGTAAGTACCGTCAGATTAATGGCCGATTATTAAGCCATCACGACATAGCTTACCATTTGTCGTGTTTATTATCGGGTGCTTACAGTTTGGGTGGGCATAGCGATGTGGCTATGATTGAGCACCGCGTGGTGGTTGATCCGGTGTTTGCCGAGGTGAGCCATGAAGGAGTGCCTGATATTCGTGTGATAACCCTGTTAGGTTATCCGGCCATGGCCATGGTACGCTTGCCCACGCGCTTGTCGGGCGGCAAGGCTAACTTGCACCAAGGGGCTATTGGTGCCGGAATTGATTTAGCAACGGGTTTAACCGGTGGTGGGGTGTTCCATAATGAATTAATTGATTATCATCCCGATACCCTCAACCCAACCTTAAACATTCAAGTACCTTATTGGTCACAAATTTTAGCTATCGCAGCACGTTGTTCTGCACTCACTGGGTTGGGCTATTTAGGGGTTGATATTGTATTAGACAAACAGCACGGACCGTTGATGTTGGAGTTGAATGCACGTCCCGGTCTGAACATTCAGATTGCCAACCGAATGGGCGTGCTGGAGCGCTATCGACGCATAGAAGCGCAAGCCGCCGCGCACCCCAACGCATCACTCGAAGAGCGTATTGCGTTTAGCCAGTCGTTATAACCAAACTTGTCTTCGGCGATTAATCCACCTGACGAATGCGTTGGACTTCAATTGCCAACAGTTTGAAGTAATCGTAGGACATGTAAAAATCACCTTGATCACCCACGTTGCTACCCCACGAGTTGCGTAGGGTTAATAGTCCTTGGTGGGGGTTGCCTTTGGCGTCAACTGCCACGGCATTGTCATCGTAACCGGTAATAATCATTTCATGCCCGCCGTACTCGCCATGGTTTTTAATGCTCTTGAGGATTTTGGGCGTCAAAATCCAACTATCGTTTTTCACTCGGTGTTTGCCAACTGCACCGGCTGTGCCTAATTCGGTATCAAACAGTAACACACCGAAGGTTAAGCGATCCCCCGCATTTAAAGCCTTAATCACTTCTTGTAGTATTACGTCAGGGTCAACGTCGTCCACATAGACTTGAAACATATCGAGCACCGACGACCAGGCAATACGCCCGTCAATCGTTGGATCACTTAAAGCATGGTAGTCGGCTAACGATAGGTGGCTGTCAGGCGCTTCATCGCTGTCGCTAGGGTAGGTTGTTAAACCACCGCAACCACGCGTTAGTTGGGTTTGCTTATCAACAATGCCAAAACTCTGCATTTGGTTGAGCACCCAGGGTCCCATGGAACCATCCCAACCACTGACACCGTAGCCGTATTTTTCTAAATAATTACCGAGTTGCAACACGCATAGTTCACTAATATAGTCGCCTTGATTAAGCACTGCATCGAGTGCCGCGGCGTTGGCAAACGTTGCACAGGTACCGTGTTGGCCTTGATCAAGCACAGGTACTTGGTTCATGCCCAATTGAACACTTTGTTGACCATGCAAGCGTGCTGATTGATTCGGCTCGGATAATTTATCGGTGCGGTTCATCAATTGGTTCCAAGCATGTGTGGAAAGCTGCATTTTCAATAACGTCACGCTGGCGGGCAAGGACTGTGCATTCACGGCAGACCGTACGCGGACTGTTTGATCCAGCGGTTGGTGCAGTGTGCCATTAATTTGAATGTCAGGTTGTGCCATGGCAAGTGGGCTTAAGAAAACGAAACCCAGTAGGGTGGGAACAAAGCGTAAGCGAGAAGAAGTCATTGAATGCCTGCAAGACACAATTGGATGAAAAAATATTTTACCAAAAGAGTTAAAAAAAATCAAAAAAATAGCGTGGTTGTGTCGCACCAAATTGATAATGTCCCCCATGAACGTGGGCTACTCTTTAAGTTAGCGATAACAAAAAAGGGAGCAACGAAAATGAGGGACTTACT
>DAIDLK010000120.1 GCA_027449525.1 Legionellaceae bacterium
GTAATCCCATAGCGGGTGAGCGATTGCGTGCAAGTGTTGCCGAGTGGTTGGAGCAGCATACGGCCGCGCAAGACACGGTGGTATTAGCAGACAGTGGCTTCATTCCCTACCGGAGTGCATTACGCTTCAAAGACTCCTATTGTTTAAACAATAAACAAATGACCAAGCTGCCACGGGCAACACGCACGCGCGAGTATTGTGAGCAGGTGTTGTCTGAAAAGCCAGAAGTAATTATTTTAACAGCTGAAATAAGGCCCACAGGTACGCAGTTTACCCCAGTGGATGCTTGCTTATTTTTAGGTCTAGAACACAGTATACTGTACACAAAACAGGCGCAATTTCAAAGTAAAACGGCGCAGGCTAACGCTTATCAGTACAGTATTTTCACGCGTAATGATATCAATTAAGGAATTGTATGCGTTTTTTTGTTCAAAAATACCGTTACCAACTCGCTTTTTTTGCCATTGATGTGTTGGCTATCCCGCTTGCATGGGTGTTAGTGTATTGGTTTAAATATGCCAACACAGGGGTTATCGTGCATTTGCTCACACCAGATGCGCTGTTGACCCTTGCAGTCTTGTTTGTGGTGCAAATTTGTTGTTATTTTGCGTTTAATGTTTACCGTGGTCTATGGCGTTTTTCTTCTCTAAGTGACGTTATTCGTATTATGCAAGCGATTGGTGCTGCCGTGGTGTTGTCGGCACCAATTTTGGTGTTATTACAGGTATTTGGTGTGGTGCCACGACGGGTGTTGCCGTTGTACTGTGTCATTTTGACCGCCTTACTGTGCTCTGCTCGATTGGGTTGGCGTTATTTTGCGGATCGGCGCAGAAATGAGGTGTCTAGCCAGGAGAGTATTCAGCGGGTATTTATTGTTGGCGCGGGGCAAGCCGGTGCTGGATTGGTGCGCGATTTAAAACGAACGCAGACATACGTGCCAGTTGGTTTTGTGGATGATAATCCTGCCAAGTTAGGGGTTGAGCTACATGGCGTCCGTGTGCTAGGACCATTGTACGCCTTACCTGAATTAGTGTTGGCCTATCGGGTTAATTTACTATTAATCGCAATTCCTTCGGCAGGATCGGCTGATATGCGCCGAATTGTTCGTTATTGTGAACTTAGTGGTCGACCATTTCATACGTTACCCAGTTTACATGCATTGGCATCTGGCCGCGTCGCCGTGAGTGCTTTGCGTCGGGTCAACATGGATGATTTGTTGGGTCGGGATCAAATTGAATTGTGTTGGGACAAAATTGCGTCGAATATTCAAGGACGGATTATTTTGGTTACGGGTGCCGGCGGGTCAATTGGTGCTGAATTATGCCGCCAAATTATGGCCTTGCAACCGCTGCGAGTGGTGTTACTCGAGCGAAGTGAATTTAATTTATATCAAATCGTGCAAGATTTAACGCAGCAGTTTCCACAAACGGTCATTGTTCCTGCCTTAGTGGATGTGACGGATACGGTCGGGGTAGAAGCGGTGTTTCAGCGCGAGCAACCAGCGGTGGTATTTCATGCTGCGGCTTATAAACACGTGCCGCTCCTAGAGGAACAGGCCAGAGCTGCCGTGTGCAATAATGTATTAGGCACTCAAATTGTAGCAGAAGCCAGTGTAGCAGCTGGAGTAGAAAAGTTTGTATTAATTTCCAGCGATAAAGCAGTCAATCCAACCAATATCATGGGCACTACCAAACGGGTTGCCGAAATATATTGCCAAAATTTGAACACGCGCGTGCTCACACAATTCATCACGGTGCGGTTTGGTAATGTCTTAGGTTCAGTAGGCAGTGTGTTACCGCTATTTCAAAAGCAGCTCGAGTCTGGCGGGCCATTAACTGTGACGCATCCTGACATTGAACGGTATTTTATGACCATTTTGGAAGCTAGCCAGCTCATTTTACAAGCCATGGTCAACGGTCAGGGTGGTGAAATTTTTGTACTCGATATGGGTGAGCCAATAAAAATTACTTATCTAGCTGAGCAAATTATTCGTTTAGCCGGCAAACTACCTGGAAAAGACATTGCAATTGACTATATTGGTCTGCGCCCCGGGGAAAAACTGTACGAAGAATTATTTCATCCCTCTGAACAATTAGTCGCAACAGCGCATGATAAATTATTTAAAGCCAAATTCAGGCAAATGGACTGGGATCAATTGCTACAGACGTTACGGATGTTGCGACATGCTTGCGAATTAAACCAGCAAAGCGAATTGCTGGTTTTGTTAAAAAGTTTAGTACCAGAGTTTCAGTGTCAGGTGCTTGGTGAACAGTCTGAACTCGTGTAGTCTTTTGTTGAGTCAGCTGGAAGAAAAAACCGTTGACTCGCGGCTTGCTGAGGCCTATCGGATAGTAGAGAAACGATCGCATGGTGATGACGTTGCACGGCAACGCGTAGGGGAAAATTATCCCAAACAGCACTGTTTTCTCGAACGCCAGGACAAGTTAATAAAACGGCCACTAATGGGGTCAATCCGGCAAGGCATGCCATGCGCAAGGCGGCATTGTCCATAGCCGCCGCCGCATTTCGCACACTCGAATAGGCTAATAAATGATGAGCGATGGCAATTGCTTGCGTTTGAATAGCGCAGCGAAGCAACCGGTTATCAAAAAGATCCAAATGCAAACGTACCACGTCAATCGTTAATAATTGCTCGACAATGTGTTGCCGATTTAATCGCAGTGCTTGGCATACCAGAGCGTTGCAATAGCGCGGGTGTTCAGAGAGTATTGGTTGAGCCCAGCTGACTAACTGTTGTAAGATAACTGGCTGGTTTGATACTACTGCAAATGAAGTCATTTGCATGATTAGCTGCTCGTCGATACGAACCACTTGTTCAAGTAATCGTGCCAGTAAAAAATGATCCCCTCGGACAATGGCGTCATAAAAAATAACGGGATCGATGGCATGCATTGAGTCAGCCATTGATTCAAGGGTAGCTATCGCGGTTATCGGTTGAGCGATACTTGGTGCACAAACCGCTGCAACAGCCGGAATAGCGAGCATTTGACGATACAGCATTTCATTGTCTTGATTGGCTTGATGAACCATTGCATAGTTACTGGCCGCTAGTTGCATCTGCACGCAATCGAGTTCCAGCAACATTTCGCAGGTCTGATAATCGCCGGCGCTTGCTGCATTGGCTAGTGCGGCATTATTTTCTACTGCCGCGTTGTTACGAACGCAATCCAGCATTAATAATTTCGCGACGCATTCACTTAACCCCAATTTTGCCGCACGCAGGAGTAATGCATTGTTATCTTCCGCCGCAACGGCTGCGATTCTAGGATTAGTGAGTAGCGTGAGGAAAATTTTTTCATTCTCTTTCGTTAAGCTATCGAGTAATAAATCAAAGTCAAACGGATCAATGTTGGTTTTTTGGGAGTATTTATGACATAAAACAATGAGTCGTAAATCCTGATTCTCGTTGGTGTTGTCATTTTGCAGTTTCGCAATAATCGCTCGATAAACAGCTGACCACTGGGATGCTAGCGCGTTTTCGCAGGCAGGAATTCGAAATAAATGATAACACATTGAATAGCGGTAGTGGGTTGCTTGAAAAAAAGTGAGTAGATCGGCAGAAAATAGTGGCATGAGTTGGCTTTGATAGTGCGGTTGTTTTAATTGCTTTATCTCACTTAGTTTGTTTTGTTGGATACATTCTAACAAAGAAGTATGACTTACCGCGAGCATGGCTGAG
>DAIDLK010000121.1:0-284 GCA_027449525.1 Legionellaceae bacterium
GTGAGGGGACGAATTGCTTATGCGCCAAGTGTTTGGTTAGGACTAGAAGAGGCGATTGCTGTCATTCGTGCGGCTGGCGGTCAAGCCGTGCTGGCACATCCGATGAAATATCAATTGACTCGATCAAAATTGCATGAGTTAATCAAGGCATTTAAACAATGGGGCGGTGTGGGGTTAGAAGTGGTATCTGGGTTAACTTCAGCAACTGAATGCGGTGAATTAGCAGGAATTTGCCTACGCTATGATTTATTGGCTTCTTCGGGTTCAGACTATCATGGAGAAGG
>DAIDLK010000121.1:294-3675 GCA_027449525.1 Legionellaceae bacterium
GTCTTTCGCGAGTCGCGCTAGGGCAACAAATGCCACTACCGCTTGAATGCACTCCAATTTGGCAGCAATGGATTGCCGGCTGAGGAATTGAGCACGCACATGAGTCAACTATTTGCCATTCATCCAGATAACCCGCAAGCACGTTTATTGCGTCAAGCCGCGGTTATCATTGCCGAGGGTGGTTTGGTGGTGTATCCTACCGACTCTGGTTATGCGTTTGGGTGTGCATTAAATAATAAAACGGCCCTAGACAGAATCAGAAAATTACGTCATCTGGGCAATCATCATAACATGACGATGATCTGCCATGATTTGTCTGATTTGAATCGTTATGCGCGTATCACGACGCCAATTTTTCGTTTATTAAAAGCGTTTACTCCTGGTTTTTATACGTTTATTTTGAGTGCAACCAAAGAAGTACCTAAGTTAATGCTCCAACCCAATCGTAAGACGTTAGGTTTGCGTGTACCCAATCATTTAATTGCCTTGGCATTACTCGACTGCTTGGATGCGCCGCTGATGAGCAGTAGCTTGTTACTGCCTGGGGTAGTGACACCATTGAGTGAGCCAGAATCGATTCGTGATTTATTAGGCGACAAAGTGGATTTAATTATCGATGGAGGGAGTGTTTGTTTTCAACCAACAACCATCATTGATTTGACGGGTGATTACCCAGTGGTTACGCGGGAGGGTCGTGGCGACCCTGCGCCGTTTCGTTAAAAAAGAGGATTCAATGTCAGGACTGTTTGGGCACAATAAACGCGTGGTTTCTGGCATGCGTGTGAGCGGAAGATTGCACTTAGGCCATTATCATGGGGTATTAAAAAATTGGCTTGATCTGCAACACCAGTACGATTGCTTTTTTTTTGCAGCCGATTGGCATGGATTAACCACCCATTACGAACACAGTAACGCGTTGGGTGGATTGGTGTGGAACATGCTGGTTGATTGGCTTGCGTGTGGCATTAATCCGAGTTTATCGCGCCTATTTATTCAATCATGGGTTCCCGAGCATGCGGAGTTGCACCTTTTATTATCCATGATTACTCCGTTGAGTTGGCTTGAGCGGGTACCCAGTTATAAAGATCAACAAGAAAAATTGTCCGAGCATGATTTATCAAGTTATGGTTTCCTGGGGTATCCTGTGTTGCAGAGCGCTGATATTCTTTTGTACAAAGCTGATTTTGTGCCAGTGGGCGAGGATCAGGTACCCCATATTGAATTAACGCGTGAGATCGCGCGACGATTTAATCACCTGTACGGGCGTGATGCTAATTTTGAATCAAGCTCACGTGATTCAATTAAAAAAATGGGTAAAAAAAATAGTGCATTGTATAACCATTTGCGCAAATCCTTTCAACAAGACGGTTCGCATGATGCGCTAAATACTGCACGGGCACTTATTGATGCGCAAGCAAATTTATCCATGGGCGATAAAGAGCGCCTATTTGGCTACCTGGAAGGAATGGGTAAATTAATTTTGCCTGAGCCACAGGCTTTATTGACTCCACAAGCAAAGTTTCCCGGCTTGGATGGATTAAAGATGTCGAAATCGTATCACAACACGATTACTTTACGGGAAGAACCAGTTAGTGTTGAAAAAAAAATTCTCACCATGCCGACGGATCCAGCGCGTATTCGGCGCACGGATCCCGGTGATCCCGATAAGTGTCCGGTGTGGCAGTTTCATCAGATTTATTCTGACGTTGCTGTCCAAGACTGGGTGCAAAACGGCTGTCGCTCAGCTGGAATTGGTTGCATTGATTGTAAACGCCCTGTGATTGATGCTATCAACGCCGAGTTACGACCTATTCAAGCTGCTATTGGGGATTATGAGGAGGATATTGGCTCGGTGCGACGTATTGTTGCTGAAGGCAGTGAGCAGGCGCGAGACGATGCGCATAAAACATTAAATGAGGTGCGTGAGGTGATGGGGTTGGATTATTAATGTCAGGAAAGCGGTTACAGAAAGTGTTGAGTCAACTTGGTTTGGGGTCTCGGCGTGAGATGGAGCGCTGGATTGAAGCAGGTTTAATACAAGTGAATGGTGCACTAGCTACCCTAGGCCAATCAGTCACCAAACACGATCGTATCACGGTAAAAGGTCGTTTAGTGGTCAATCCATTAGCCTATGGGGCTAAAACGCGTATCTTGCTCTACCATAAACCCATTGGTGAAATTTCCTCGCGTCACGATCCTAGACATGCGAAGACGGTCTTTGATAATCTACCACCATTAAAGCATGGTCGTTGGATTCAGGTGGGTCGATTGGATCTCAACACCTCAGGTTTGTTGATTTTTACCAACGACGGCGAGTTGGCAAATCAGCTGATGCATCCTCAGTATGCGATTGAACGAGAATATGCTGTACGCGTACACGGAAGGGTCTCGCCAGAGATGCTAACGACCTTGAGTCAGGGGGTGCTGTTAGACGATGGCTTGGCTCGATTCCAGCGAATTACTTTTCAAGGCGGTGATGGCTCAAACGCATGGTATCACGTGATTTTGACGGAAGGTAAAAACCTTGAAGTGCGTCGTTTGTGGAATTCACAAGGTCTCGAAGTGAGTCGCTTAATTCGTATTCGCTATGGCTCACTACACATGCCGCGTTTTTTGGCCCGCGGTAAAAGTATTGAACTATCGGTCGCTCAAGTGGATGCCTTTCTGCGTAGCCTACCATCCACTGCATGAATAAATTGGTCACCGTTATTGAAAAATTTAGTCATGATGCACGCGGTATAGCACGCATTGCGGGAAAAACTACGTTTATTGACGGTGCGTTGCCTGGTGAGCGCGTGACCTATCAATACACGAAGCGCTCCAAGCATTATGATGAAGCACGTGTGCTGGAAGTGCTTGAGGCTTCACCGGTGCGAGCTAAATCACCCTGCACTTATTACGGCAATTGTGGTGGTTGCTCTCTACAACACTTGGAATCGGCGGCTCAGCTTACAGTAAAACAAGCGTTGGTGCTGGATATATTGCATCGAATCGCCGGTATTAGTCCAGCCAACCTTTTACCTCCGCTGACCAGTGAGAGTTGGCAGTATCGTGACAAGGCTCGTTTGTCAGTGCAAGTAACGCATGCAACTCAATGCGCGGTCGGTTTTAAAAAAAAATATCAACCGAATGTTACAGTATTTATTGAACACTGCGCGGTAATGAATCCTAAAGCCGCCAGTGTACTGCAACCACTCCAAGCGTGTTTACAAGCACTTACCAATCCCAGATTGATTGGTGCGATTGAAGTGGCTGTGGGGGATGAGGGTGTTGCGCTAATTTTACGCCTACAAGCACCTTGCAACCCGTTAGACTATGATCACCTGCTAAAGTTTGCCGAGCAGCAGGCGGTGCTGTTATTCATTCAACAGCGTACTGAAC
>DAIDLK010000122.1 GCA_027449525.1 Legionellaceae bacterium
AAAAAAATATGGCCATACGACCCTAGCGGCCTACCATGTCAAGCATCAAGCTGTAGCTGAGGCAGTTACCCAGCGCGATAATAAAACCTGTCAGGGTAAAGAACGAATTATTTATCGTTTTGGTGAGGCTGTGATGGATCAATCAGCCGTTACTTTAACTGCGACATCGATTCGTCTATCTGAATTTAAAGTAGAGATTCCCTTGTCCGTCGTTAATCCTTACAGTGAGTATGCATAATAAATTAACCCAAATGGAGCGTATCATGAGACGGTTTCAAGAAACCAACAGTGGTTTGGATGTCATTGATTATCTCGTTTACCAGGAGCGTTATCAAGCCATACAAGCTAGTTTGAATCATCTAGGCGTCCTGGTTGAGCCTCAGGTAATTAAGCAGATGCCAGAAACTGAATTCAATGTCGTGGCGCAATTTAACCCAACCCGAGAGATGCGGAGGTTAGGCTGGACGATGCCTCAAATCACTGCCGCATTCGACTGTCTTAACGGAGATTATGTTAATGCAATAAAGCAAACTTTTGATGCACATGATTTACCCACCTATGTTTCAGACAGAATATTACCTACGACCGTATTTATTACGGTAAATGCTAGTAGTTTTCAAGAAAAACTAACTGAAGTATGCACTGAATTAACCGCTCAAATTATAGAAGCCCTGCAAGCCAGAATGAATAATAAATTGATTCCTGCTCTAACCTTGAGTAATTTAGGGTGGTGTCCTTATCAAATATTAGACGAAGTGAGGTTTGAGACCGCGCAGCTGCAGGCGGCGTTAAACACTTGCCTGGCGTCTAATCGAACAAAAGAGGCCAATCAGATCCTGAATAAGATAGAAGCATTAGGTTTTTGCATTGCGCCTATCAAAAATAAGACCACCGAAGAGAAAATCATCGACTTTCGAAATTGGCAAGCGCAACAACTCACGGTTGATGAAGTGCCAGGTTATCGACTCTAGCAGATAATTATGCTGTTAATGGTTTTTCATGGTTATTCTACATTTTTCTGAGCAATATTTTACCTCAGACCAAACCTTTTCCCATTTTTTTCGCCAACGAAATGGTCTGCGGCAGTTGCTGCAGATTTTTTGCGGAAGGTCTGCTTTTTTGATACCCCTTGGCATTTAATTTATCCTGGTTAATCAATTTGATACGCCTGCATAAAATAATCAAGGTAGGAGGGTTGCTGTAGTCGATGTTGGTAAACCTGGTAAAAGGCAATTACGTTCTTTAAGTAATTACGCGTTTCTGCATAGGGAATCACCTCAATCCAAATATCGGGTTGCTTAAGGGGGTATGAACTAAGCCAATGATGCACTTGGGTAGGTCCGGCGTTGTATGCTGCTACCATCAGTAAAGGATGGTCGTGGTATGATTTTGCGAGTTGACTTAAATAAGCTGCGCCCAAACGAATATTATATGGCGTTTGGAACAACTGACCCTTATCACGCAAGGGTATATGGTACAAGGAAGAAATCCAACGTGCTGTAGCAGGCATCAGTTGCATTAAGCCGTGTGCGCCAGCAGAAGACACTACTTCGGTGCGAAAAGCGCTTTCTTGACGAATAACGGCGTAAACGAGTGCTGCCGGTAAATGAAAATAATCCGCTTGTTGTTTTATTACATCGAGATAAGCTAATGGAAAGCGTAAGGTGAGTTGATTGGTCAATGTTTCATCATCACTCAGATACACTGATTTGGCATACCAATGCAATTCACGCGCAATCCAGTGGATGAATGCACTTTTTTCCGGCTTAGGTAATTCACTAGCAAAATCATTCGTGAGTCGTGATGCGCTGGCAATTTGCCGGCTAAGATAAAGCTCACGAATTTGTTTTAGGATGGGTTGGTAAATAGTCAATACGTTACTATGATCCGGCATCGACTCTTCATGGTGAAAGCGAAACGGTTGTCGCAGTTGATAGCTGGCTAAAAAACCATAGTATTGACGATTGGTTGCTAGCGTCTGATAGATAGATTTTGCTTGATCAGTCTGACCCTGTGCGGCGAGTGCACGCGCTAACCAGTATTGCCAGCAGAGGCTTTCTTTATTACTTAATTGATGAATCAGTTGCTGAACGCTTGGCCAATTTTGGCGTTTCAAAGCAAAACGAATTTTCCATTCCAGCACGTGATCGGTTTGATGTGCTTTATCAAGTTTGGCAAACCACTGTTCTGCATCATCGTCATTGTGTGCTGCTTTATACAATGCCGTGTGGTCAATAAATGCCTGACTTTGCTCTGGATTCAGCTGCTGGTTTCGTTCGCCCATTTGCCATAGTTTAATGGCCACTTGGGGGTTGCGGGGTAATAAGCGTTTTAGACCGTATAAATACAACGCCTGGTTAATAGGAGTATGGGTCTTTAATTGACTAATTTGCTTGGGGTTTTTGTGGATACGGTTAACCCAATGGTTCTTAGGGACCATTTTATTAGCTAAGTAATCTGCCAGTTGAAAATTTTGTCGCTCAAGCGCTAAGAGCATGCGTTGCTCAATATTAGCCTGTGCGTAGATTTTTTCAGTTAATAAAAAGGTAAATAGTTTGTCACAAGCAGGCGGCTTTGATTCTCCGCTGAGCCACTGTTCGTTACTCGCTTCAATCGCACGTTGCTTTTCACCTTGTTGGTACCAAGCGTATGCGGCGTAACATTGTAAACTGACGTCATTTGATGGTTGGTAATACTCAGTGTAACGTGCCCAATCTTGCTGTTGCGCCAGATCGTAGAGCCATTTTTCACGCAGCTTTCTTGCTAGTGGGGTATTTTGTTGAATGAAGGTAATAAAAGTGGGGGTTGGTGGGGACGGAAGTTGTTGGTCCCAAGTCATGTAATCGAGAAAACGGCTAAAATAATTTTGGTCTGCTGTGCTGCAGGATGCGGTTGCAAAGCCAATCAAAAGCAGCAACAAACGGCACAGCATCATAATGGCACGCTGCTTAAGGTAGTTTGTAATTCAAGGAGGGTGCTTTGGTAGTCGGTGTGTTTGAATAAGGCTGAACCAACCACGAATTCTCGTGCACCAAGCCAAGCTAGCTGTGCGATGTTGTTGCTATCGACTCCGCCATCCACCACAATTAATAATTGTGGATAAGCCTGCTGAAGACGTTGTATTTTGGGCATAACTTCTGGGATGAGCCGTTGTCCGCCAAAACCTGGATTGACCGTCATGACCAATACAAAGTCAAGGCGATGTTGACACCAATCGATAACGTCTGTCGACGTGGTAGGGTTTAAAACCAGACCGGCGAGACAACCTACTTCACGAATCAATTGTAAGCTGCGGTCGAGATGGATGCTTGACTCAGGGTGAATAGCGATACGGTTTGCGCCGGCTTCAGCGAATTGGCGGATTAAATCATTAACCGTAGTCGTCATGAGGTGTACGTCAATCAATAGGTTTGGAAAATGCTGACGTAGT
Source organism: Legionellaceae bacterium (assembly GCA_027449525.1). Classification (GTDB taxonomy): domain Bacteria; phylum Pseudomonadota; class Gammaproteobacteria; order Legionellales; family Legionellaceae; genus JAGVJT01. Next base: position 3,431 of record DAIDLK010000122.1, read on the forward strand.
GCGCGAGCAAGGTTTGGACCGAAGGTTAGATTGGGCACATAATGGTTATCCATGACATCTAAATGAATTTGTTGAACGCCAGCGGCCATTAAAGCCGTTACTTCTGCGCCTAAACACAAGCTGTTAGCGGATAACAAGGAGGGCAAAATAGCGTCTATGGCGAGCGTTTGTTTAGGCACAATCCAACGCTCCATTAAATAAAAAATTGATTGAAACAAATCTTAGATAGGTGTTGAA
>DAIDLK010000123.1 GCA_027449525.1 Legionellaceae bacterium
TGCGGCGGCATTGCGTGGATTAGCAAATGCCTTCAAGCCCTGTTGGATTGCGATTTGATTCAGCGCCTTAAAACCGGCTAATGGCATGTACACTTCACCACGCACCTCCAAACTATTCGGTGGCGTGCTGGTTAACAAACGTAATGGCACACTAGCAATGGTTTTAATATTATTGGTAATGGTTTCGCCCACAATGCCATCACCCCGTGTAGCCGCATGGGTGAGTAGTCCTTGCTCATAAATTAAATTCACGGCTAAGCCATCAAATTTTAATTCACAACAAAATTGTAGTTCATCGACAGAAACACTTAATTTATCGCTTATGCGCTGCACAAATGCCTTCAGCTCATCATCAGAAAATACATTTGCCAATGAAAGCATGGGAGAAAAATGCGTCAACGGGGTAAATTCACTCGCGGCGCTGCCGCCAACGCGCTGGGTAGGTGAATCGGCGGTTATTTGGTCAGGGTGAGCCGCCTCTAATTGCTGTAAAGCGCGAAATAAGCGGTCGTATTCGGCATCCGGCAGTTGAGGTGCATTTAATACATAATAATCGTAATCATACTGCCTGATCTCGTCACGCAACGCCTGCAGTTGTTTAGCTATCGATTGATCACTCATGCTAATGATGCCACTCCGTTTGCGTCCGTCGCGATAGAAAGCGTTTGAGTATATACTTGACCCTCCTTTGGTTTCAATCGAGCATGACGATGTCTAGTTTCACCTTATTTTTTCTGGTTGCTTTTTTGGTGGTTTTTCTAATCGGCGGTGTCTGGTGGCAACAACTGATTACTCGGCTGATTCAACAACAAATGATCGATATTCGTGAACAAATTCAACACAGCTTTAGCCAGCACGCACAATCGATCACCACGCACTCACAGGCATTGAGCACTGAAATTCGTACCCATTTGCAACAAATAAGCCAGCAAGTGAGCCATCGCTTGCACGAAGGGTTTGAAAAAACTTCATCGACATTTACGGATGTGGTGCGCCGCTTAACCATTATAGACGAGGCACAAAAAAAAATTAGCGAACTCTCCTCGCATGTGGTGAGTTTACAAGATGTGCTCATTGATAAACGATCCCGCGGTGCATTTGGTGAGGTGCAACTCAGTGCGCTGATTGCTAATATGATTCCGAGCCAACATTACCACTTACAACACACGCTTAGTAATCAAAAGCGCGCCGATTGCCTATTACTCTTACCCGAACCGACCGGAAATATTGTCATTGATGCTAAATTTCCCCTCGAAGCGTATCAACAGTTCATGAATGCGCCAGTTGGCTCTACCGAGCGTAAAAATGGTCAGCAGCAATTTCGACTTGATTTACAAAAACACATTAAAGACATTGCCGAAAAATACATTATTAGTAACGAAACAGCCGATGGTGCCATGATGTTTATTCCTGCCGAAGCAATTTTTGCCGAAATACACGCTAATTTTTCGGATGTGGTGACCCATTCACAACGTTTACGCGTGTGGTTAGTGTCGCCCAGCACGTTGATGGCGGTCCTCACCACGGCAAGAGCGGTACTAAAAGATGATGCGACCAAGCGCCAGGTGCATATTATTCAACAACACTTACAAGCACTCGCCCAGGATTTTCAGCGGTTTGAAAAGCGCATGGATAATTTGTCCAAACACATTGACCAAGCTCAACAGGATGTTAGTGAAGTGAATACGTCTGCCAAGAAAATCACACAACGCTTTCAAAAAATTGAATCGGTCGAATTGGAACCCGCCAAAACGAACTTGGTCTATACTGAAAATGAATAGTCTATCTTGCGAGAATTCAGCATGCCTAAACTTTCTATTCCACTAATTGCGTTGTTATGCTTTGGATTCAACACGCTAACCTATGCCTACAGTCTTAGCGACTCTTGCCAGTCCACCAGTTGCTGCGGTGGTAATCGCGGTGGATTATCGTATTGCGACTCCTCTGCTGGGCGTTACGTGTGCCGGAACGGTGAGTACTCTAATTGCTATTGTACGCGCCACGCCGTGATGGACATGCAACGCCTGGCTGGCTGTTGCCTATGGCACGGTGGCGTTATGAAAACTGAGTATAACCTGGTAGTATGCCGTGACGGCACACAGTCCGAAGAATGTGGCTTGGAAAATCCGCCCCCTACGAATCCTTGGTAGGCGGTTTATACTAGCCTCGCTATCAGATCCCAGATCCAGACTGCCGCGGAACGCAGAGCGATACCTCTGAGGTTTCTGCTGATGCGTTGGTATGAGGAGTAAACAATCCAAGTGAATGCTGCCATTGCTCCAGGGTTTCCTGCGTTCGTCTCAGACAAGTTGTGATCACCTGGTTGGCGCTCGCCATCTCAACAATAGCCTCACGAGATAAATTACACTGTTGCGCCATCGTCAGTAGTGTTTCGCCAATGACTTTTTCAAACGCGTGTAAGCTTGGTATGTTATACGATTCATTTAAACGATACATCAGCAAATTGTAGCGCCTAGGCAATTCGTTGATCAAATCCTGACGCCCCAGTTGATAGATAAAACGTTGGAATTCAAAAATGATATCCGTGTAGCGTGAGAACCTAAAACTTACTTGATTAGCAAGCGTCTCCGCTTCGTTTATTAACGTACCCCATGTCTGAATGAGTTGTTCTGGCGAAGCCGCAGCATCTACAGGAATAACTTTACGCTGCCGATAATACAGCTCGATTGATGTGGGTTTTCTTAGCCAAACTTTTTTTTGAGAAGTGCTGAGGGAATTTACATCACTTTCATCGAGCTGCGGCATGGGAAGATTAGGATCCTGATAAGCTTTTTCCCAGGCTTGTTTAGGTACATTAAGGATTAATCTATCCGGTTGCATATAAAAAGAATTGCACCGAATTGAGTGTTGTAACGCGTGAATTTCGGCAAATAATTGCTCTTTATTGAAGCGAAAAGCATAAAAACCTTGCCGACCCTGACGACCGGTTCTTCCAAAATTTTGCCAAATGACGCGCTCATTGATCGGTGGCGTACAAACAAAAACACCCAAACCACCCGCGGCTTCAGCTTCGGGTGTCGTCATAATATCGGCTCCACGACCAGCAAGAAACGTAGCCGCTAACACACTACCAGGCAAACCAGCTAGGCCTAAAATAGTTTCCACATCGCTATCATCATCACCGGTAAGACAATGAATGGAATGTCCGCGAGATTCGGCATACTGTTGAAAATTTTTTGTTTCAAGGATGGTTTCGAATAACAACAGCAGCGGTTGCCCTCGGTCACGTGCCTCCTGGATGTCAGCAACGAGCTGTTCAAATTGAGCCGAGCGGGACTCGCTGACAACATGCTGTGCCATTTTCGCTTGGGATGGTCTGTAACGTGGCATGTTTAGAATGCTGATACCAGGATACATCGCCTTAAAATAACTTTCACACGATTTGCCGCCGGTGGTGCCAGTGAGTGCAAACAAACTAGCAAACAAATTAAAGAAACTCCGCTGAGAAATCGATGCTTTGACTGATGACTCAGGTTTAATAGGAACATTTTCTCGTGCACTAATCAATTGATGCAGGCCGCCACTCCATTCACAGCCATGCAGCAAGGCGCCCGTACCTTTGCGATCAACAACAACAACGTGCGGCTGATTGTT
>DAIDLK010000124.1 GCA_027449525.1 Legionellaceae bacterium
TAGTGGCATAACCAATGGCGGTGTACAACAAATAGTTAAGCCCTAGCAGCGCCCCTAAATACATAATACTCAATGAAAGCGCAGTGTTGACAGCACCAACTAACAAGTAACGACCAAGTTTATTAACAAATAGCTGTTTCATTCGTTCTCACTTTTAAATCAATCAGTTGCGTAACACAAACATCAGACCAAACGTTTAACGCGGTTTCAAGCATATCGATTAAACTGTAAAAAGGCAAAATTACCCCCATCAAGGTGATTGGCACGTTCATACTCGATAGCAAACTCACGCTCAAAAAAAAGCACCCCATTGGAATACCAGCGTTTCCAATGGCCGCCACAGTTGCCACCACCACCCACAATGCCATAGCGCCAAAAGATAACGCCGTACCATTATTTTGCATCAAATAAATCACGGTAGTAAAAATAAACGCAGCGCATCCATTCATATTAATGCTGATACAAAGGGGCAGTACAAAACGACTAATTTTTGGCTTAACGCCTAATTTTTTTTCAATGGTATCCATCGTCACTGGCAGGGAACCCACCGATGATTTAGAAAAAAACGCCAGTGATAACGCTGGTAACATGGCTCGCATTGCCACAAACGGACGGACGCCATGGAAACGTAGCCATAGCGGAAGCACAACGAACCCTTGCAACAAATTGGCAGCCACAATAATCAATAAATATTCGCCGATGCCCTGCAAATCACCCCGGCCATTCCGTAACTGCAAGACAGTAGTGGTAATAAATCCGTAAAGTCCGATGGGAATCAATCGAATCACCCCTTGCGTAATGACCATGAATAGGCCGTGTAAGCCCCGAAAAAAAGTGATCAGGTTTTGTTGAGCGGTTTCATCAGGGATAAAACGTAGTGCAACGCCAATCAGTAGGCCTAAAAACAACACACTCAATACTTGATTCTCAATAAATGGCGTCAACAGATTAGCTGGCACAAGTGCTGCAACGTGCTCAATATAGTACACAGACGTTATGGCAGGTGCTGTGCGCAAAATTGGTGCAATCACCGAACTGGGTTTTACGACGTAATAAAGCGCACAACTGACCATTGCAGCAATTAAGGTGGTAGCCAACGTATAACACAAGGTACGTTGCCAAACGCCTTGCATCAAGTCATCGGAGCGGTTATGTGATAACGTGACAATAATCGATAAAAAGATAATAGGGATACTTAGACATTTAAATACGCGGATAAATACTTCAGCAACCAATAAACCCAAGCCATTAAGCGAAGTATTATCAGAAAATCCACTCAGTAGGGCAAAGACAATCACCGCCAAATACAGCAAACTGTGTTTAAAGGCCGAAAAAATGCGTACATCCAACATACAGTAGTTCTTTATTTATTCAAATCAGCCGCTACCTTAGCACATTAATTGAGCTGTGTTAACCCTCATAACGCCAGGTCAAGATACCTTTTGGCAACTGCTCACGAGCCGTCCTTTTGCAGCGACTAAGGCGGCCCAAGGTGGCCACATGGAGTGATAAACGTTGCTGCGGAGCTGACTCGGCATGCATTTCAACCAACCAATGATGACTGGCATACATGTGTTCTCCCTCACGAATCACTAGGCAGGGGTATTCACCCGCTTCATGCAGCGTGTAATAATAGATTTTTTGCTCAAAATAGCTTGAGCATCCTGAACGGCAAGCTGGCGAGTTACTCAGTGTCATGATAAGGCCCTCTGCTGCCGCTTCTAAACGGTAGAGGGCTTGGTGATTTTCAAGGATGGTTTGATTCACTTGGGTGAATAAGTTCAAGCTTTTTAATACAGCCAATACCATCAGTGCAATTAGGCTTATCAGCATCAACGTTGTGAATAAAATAACACCCGATGCGCTCTGCTTCATACAGCACGCACACGCGTCACCAGCGACCACCATTGGCTATTATCACGCATTAACCGCCAATCTATCCAGGTATGCTGGCCTAACATGATTACTTTTACCGCAAAATTAATCACCTGCTGACTAAGCTGATCAGCCCGATGGTGCTTGTACCATAATGCCGGTTTACCCTCAGCTCGGGGACGAATCATAAATGACTCACTCACCCATTCAGCATAATAGACCGGCGGAACATAGGTAAAGCGCACCGGCTCGTGCAATAGCACATGCACACCATCCGGTGCAGCAAAAAGCTTCGTCTGCTGGTGTACCTCGGCATGCACGCAATCTGCGATCATAATGGAACGATGAAGGGCGACCCCCGGTCCATCCAGCACCAACTCATGTGCATTAATTTGCCGAACTACTTGCCGCCTTGAATTTGCCATACGCCGCAACGTGCATTGCGGGGTTGGCTGTGTCTGCCATTCGAACCAGGCCAGTGATTGCGGATGCGTGCGGGTATCAATAGCGATTAAATGATCAATCCTTCGGCAGGGGGTAAAACCGGCCATGCGCACCCGACTACGCAATACATCACTTAGCCACTGCAGCTCAACCATTTCCTGCATTGCTTGCGCTACTTGCATGGTTTGCCGCTTAGTCTGGATTAATTGCTCAACTAAAACCATCAGCAATAGCATTGATAGTGCTAAGCTGAGCATTAACTCAAGCAAACCCCATCCAGCAAAGCGCCTCATACGACAAGCTCGGTCTGATTTTCTGCCGCAATGTCTGTAGCAATTGTTTCGATTTGACGATTCAACTGCTGATTGACTAACAATTGCTGATTCAGCAGTGCGCATAAGGTAGCGCTTACCAGCACTAATGCGACCAGTACTTCGGGTAAAGAAAACCCACGGTTTGTAAACAGCATCATCCATGCCCTGCGGTTGGTTGGCTTTCGCGGCGAAAGAATAACAGTTAAACTACTTCGAAACAATCGTGTTTACACCTAAACAGGCGAAGTCTCTATGAAATGTATCCCAGCAACTGATTTAACTGGTCCATTATCGGCGGCAGAAATCAGACAATTACTACCCCAACTTCACCCTGACTGGCAGCTTACCGCAGAGCATTCCGGCCTGTTACGTTCATTTAGCTTTGCTGATTTTAACCACACCATGATGTTTGTAAATGCAATCGCCTGGCTCGCACAAACTGAAAACCACCATCCTGATCTGGCCGTTGGTTACAACTATTGCCATGTTACATTCACAACGCATGCAGTACTTGGCTTATCGCAGAATGATTTTATTTGTGCGGTAGCGATTGATCGTTTGTATTCTGCACTATACTGAAGTTAAGCCTTGGTTTTATTGCACACTAGCGCCGGGATTGAACTCACCGCATTCATGGTACGAATTCCTGGCTTATTGAAACAATAGGGATGACTTCGATGCGCGAAATAGATGAAATCTTTACGCCAGCCCAGCAAGAACAAGTAATCAGCCAGGCCTTGCATACCCACCTTGTCATCAAAGGACGCTTAGTTGATACCGGCAGCAAGCTCTGGATTCGCAAAGAAATCACACAGCCTGAGCTAGCTAAACGAGAAGCCCTGGCACAAGAATTTTTTCGTTTAATTAGTCGGCCCTGAAATATTGTCTAGCAACAGCACACCTGGTTATCATTGATACAATTTAAGATTTTTCTGAGATTAA
>DAIDLK010000125.1 GCA_027449525.1 Legionellaceae bacterium
CTTTTGCAAACTCTGAACAACTGACCTCCGTCGCGTCATTCATGCCTCTGGCGAAATCATAGGTGACTGATTTGGCGCTGATAGCTCTCTCCATACCAACTAGAATATAATCAGCAGCCTCTACCCACCCCATATGGCGTAACATCATTTCAGCCGATAAAATAAGTGACCCAGGATTGACCTTGTCCCGTCCGGCATACTTTGGTGCTGTACCGTGGGTTGCCTCAAACACGGCCACGCCATCACTTAAATTGGCTCCGGGTGCAATACCAATCCCACCAACTTGTGCAGCTAAAGCATCGGATAAATAATCACCATTTAAATTCAGCGTCGCTACAACGGAATAGTCTTCAGGCCGTAATAAAATTTGCTGTAAAAAAGCATCAGCAATCACATCTTTAATGATGATGGGTGTGTTCGTGTTCGGATTTGTCATCACCATCCAAGGCCCGCCCTCATGCAGTCGGGCACCAAATTGCTCGCGCGCCACCTGGTAGCCCCAGTCTTTGAAGGCACCTTCGGTGAATTTCATGATATTACCTTTGTGTACCAACGTAACTGAGTCACGCTGGTTATCAATCGCATACTGAATAGCTGCCTTAACCAAACGAGTAGTGCCTTCTCTTGATACGGGTTTAACCCCAATACCACAATGCTCAGGAAAACGAATTTTTGTAACACCCATGGTTTCACGCAAAAATTGAATCACTTGAATCGCCCCTGGACTGTCGGCCTGCCATTCAATTCCGGCATAAATATCCTCAGAATTTTCACGAAAGATGACCATGTCAGTTTTCCAAGGCTCTTTCACGGGACTCGGTACACCAGCAAAATAACGCACCGGGCGCAAACATATAAACAAATCCAATTCCTGACGAATGGCGACGTTCAGCGAACGAATACCTCCGCCAACCGGTGTGGTTAATGGACCTTTAATGGACACGACGTAACGTTGCATCGCTTCTAACGTCTCTTGGGGTAACCAAGTATTTTCACCATAAACCCGCGTGGCTTTTTCTCCGGCATAAATCTCCATCCAGGTAATTTTACGTTGCTCACCATAGGCACGTGCAACGGCTGCATCAACCACATACAACATGGCCGGTGTTACATCCACCCCAATCCCATCGCCTTCAATGAAGGGTATAATTGGGGTATTGGGTACCCTTAATGAACCATCGGCATTAACCGTAATGGCTTGCCCTTCAGTAGGCACTTGTAGGTGGGATGTGGTCATTCTAAACTCCGGCATAATTTTCGAGTAAAGCATGGTATCATGCGCAAATTTATCCTCCAAGTAGACTGAGAGGGACTGATGAATTATTGTGTGGGTTTAACCGGTGGCGCCGGCAGCGGCAAGTCGGTTGCAGCGGACTTCTTTAAAGCACAAGGTGTGGCAGTTACTAGTGCCGACACCTGCGCTAAAATCCTCACTCAACCAGGCTCTCCCGTTTTAGCTGAAATTGTCACTTATTTTGGCCAATCTATCCTAACTCCCCTCGGTGAACTCAATCGACGTCTGCTCCGCCAGCGTATTGTGGCGCATCCACTCGAGCGCGCTTGGCTCGAAGGATTGCTTCACCCGTTAATTCGCAACGAGTTGATAGCATCGGTTCAATGTGCCACCAGTCCGTATTGTGTTCTGGAAATTCCCCTCTTAACGCGCCGGGAAGACTACCCTTATGTCACGCGCGTGCTACTCATAGAATGCAGTAAAAAATACCAAATTAACCGTCTGTTGCAGCGTGACCAATGCACGCGCCAACACGCTCTGCAACTCTTGAGCATCCAGCCAAGCAAAGCAAGTTACCGTCAACTAGCTGACGACATTGTGCCCAACAACGGTAATGTAGGTGACTTGACAAGACAGCTGCAGCAACTGCACTCGGTTTATCTTCAACAAGCGCAATTGATTTAATGATTCAATCGTTTTATAACAACCTTCTTTTGGAACCATTTTAAAGGCACTCCTATGACGCTTACCCACGATTTTATGGATTTTGCACAACAGCACCATTTGGCGGAATTACACATTAAGTTTGACGAGGCTACTGGCATGCAGGCGGTAGTAGCTATCCATAACACTCATTTAGGCCCGGCACTGGGCGGCTGCCGTTTTATTGAATACGTTGATCACCACGCAGCATTACTGGATGCCATGCGGCTGGCCCAAGGCATGAGTTATAAAGCCGCTTCACTCGACTTGCCGTTGGGAGGCGGAAAAGCCGTTATTCTCAAACCGAAAGAAACATTTGATCGCAACGGCTATTTCAGCGCGTTTGGGCAATTTGTGCAGACGTTAGGTGGCCGGTACATTACCGCCTTGGATAGCGGCACTGAGCTCGCCGATATGGATTGCATCGCGCGCCACACGACGTATGTAGCTAGCCGCTCTCAAGATGGCGATCCGGCACCCACCACCGCGGAGGGGGTCTTTCTGGGTATTCAGGCGGCCGTATTATTTCATTACGAACAAGATTCACTCAAAAATACCCACGTTGCTATTCAAGGTTTAGGCCACGTTGGTTTTCGCCTAGCGGAACACTTACATGCTGCAGGCGCACGTCTGAGCGTGGCCGATACGAATCGCGCGCTTGTGCAGCGAGCAGTTCACACCTTCAACGCAACCCCTGTTGCAATTGATCGTGTTCATGCACTGCCGTGCGATGTGTTTGCACCGTGTGCATTAGGTGGCGTACTGAACGCTACGAGCGTCACGCAATTGCAATGTCAGATTGTTGCCGGTGCGGCTAATAACCAACTAGCGCATGCAAACCTTGGCCAATTGGTGCATGACCGAGGAATTTTGTACGCGCCCGATTACATTATCAATGCCGGAGGTTTAATTTTTGCCGCCGGACAATACCTGCAGCAATCGGATCAAACCCATGCGCGCCTGCAGCGTATTCCCAGTGCACTTCTGGATATTTTTGCTACAGCACGCCGCACACATCAAGCAACGAATACGATTGCCGATGCGCGAGCGCGTGAAAAACTAGCGTGAATACCTTTTTAACCCCAGCGCTGCATAACTACCTACTGGATGTCTCGCTACGAGAACATCCAATCCTCGCTGCACTGCGGGCACACACGGCACAACTCTCCCTTGGACACATGCAAACTGCGCCGGAATTGGCGCAATTTTTGCAGTTACTCATTCGCTCGACGCGAACAAAAACCATTTTAGAGCTCGGTACGTTTACGGGCTACAGCGCTTTAGCCATGGCGCTAGCACTCCCGGAAGATGGAAAATTAATCACGTGTGACACGAACCCGGAATGGACGCATCATGCTCTGCCATTTTGGCAACAAGCACACGTAGCAAATAAAATTACACAACGATTACAACCGGCATTAATTACCCTGAGAGAATTGCAAGCCAACGGTGCTAAACAATCATTTGATTTCATTTTTATTGATGCCGATAAAACCAATTATGTCGAGTACTACGAATTAGCACTTCAACTGATCCGCCCGTCTGGACTGATTGCCATTGATAATATATTCTGGAATGGCGAAGTGATTAATTCGAACAATAACCGCGG
>DAIDLK010000126.1 GCA_027449525.1 Legionellaceae bacterium
CAATCAATGAAGAAGGAATGTTGGGCAAACTAAGCTGCGACAAATAAGTATGCGTAGTAAGTTTTTTTCCGGTGTGCACCAATACGAACGAGAGATCAGACCAAGGCCACGCCAATACTTCACAAGCGGCTTTCTGTTGGTGTAAAAAAACACAACCGTGCAGGGCTTGGGCCAATACATCGTAACCACTGGGCGGTGTTCCGTCGCCGGACCAACTGCTAGCCAAATAGTCTCGCCATAACGACAACGCATGGATAGGCTTCTGCGCCAATTGCATAGCCGCACAATAAGCACCTAAAAATTGTGCGGTTGAGGCACCCAATCCACCCAAACCCTGATAAGGGTCCTGCCACAACAAACCGCTATTCGGTGCGTTTTGTTGCCAGAAACGCGCCGCCGGTGCATCCGGATGCACGCCACTCAACCCAGGCGCGGCCTGCATTGATAGCGTAAACAAAGGCTTAGTAGTGAGTAATAATGCCGGTCCGCCCTGCAGCGCGACGTACTCACCCAGTAAAAACGTTTTTGCCGGAATAACCCAGTTCATACCGCAGCGGTGCTCGTACGCCAAGAGGCCAACAAGGCACTCGCTTGAGTAAGGTTCACTCGACCATGCTGCGCCAAATAAGCTTCTAATTGCGGTTTTAATTGCGAAATTTCCGCTGCTGAGGCGCCTGCCGTTAATAACAAATTATCGAGATGCAAACGCATGTGGCCTTTGGTAATCCCGTCGGTGCATAAGGCACGCATGGCACCTAAATTCTGGACTAACCCAACCGCTGCTATGACACGTGACAGCTGATTGGCCGAAGTCATGTTCATCATGCGCAAGCATAATTTAGCCGTAGGATGAATGCCAGTGACACCACCCACCGTTCCAACCACCAACGGCGCACGAAACACACCATGCAATACCCCTTCCTGATAACGCCACTGAGTAATCGCACGGTATTGACCACTGGACGCAGCAAACGCATGCACCCCCGCTTCGACGGCGCGCCAGTCATTGCCAGTAGCAATCACGACTGCATCAATACCATTCATCACGCCTTTATTGTGCGTGGCGGCACGGTAGGGATCACATTCAGCAAACCAAGAGGCTTCTTGTAAACGCTGGCCTAATTCGGCCGCTACACCCGGCAGGTGGACTTCGGCAACTGTCAGTTTTTGATCGTTTAAATTGGATAAAATAGACAACAAGACTCGTTCACCGGTTTGTTCTTCAACGCGAACTTTCAAGTATTCCAGTACTTGATTGATTAGATTAGCTCCCATCGCATCACACGTGTTCATGCTGACATGTATAACAGCCATGGCGCCTGTGTCGGGTCGTGGCACAGCACGCACGTGTAGGTCGACAACACCACCACCTCGCGCCACCATGGTACTGGCAACGGCTTGATTCACTTCAGCAACCCAAGCAAGGCGATAGGCATGCACCACCTGAGAAAATTTAGCAAAATCAGTCACATGCGGACAGTGAATTTGGCCTAAAATGCATTCCCCCTCAATCCAGGTAGTTATTTCACCGGTTTGCTTAATCCATTTTGCGGTTTTCGACAGTCCGGCAATAATTGAGGTTTCCTCAACCGCCATGGGGATGACGTAATCCTTACCATCAATACGAAAATTGGTGGCCACGCCGAGCGGCAGCTGAAAATAACCCAACGCGTTTTCAATACAACGTGCGGCTAACTGGCTATCTTGTATACCTCCGGCGGCAAGATAAGCGACATCCTCTTCCGTAAGAACACCAGCTTTTAACAAGCGCGTCACGCGCTCTGCATGGGTTAATTTTGAAAAACCATCGAACGACAAAAGCGGTTCATTTACCATAGGACTTTATCTCGCAATTCATGTAAACCAGCACTTCCAGTACAAAACAACGCCACTTTGAGCTCATACTCAATGCGTTGCATGACGCCAACGACTGCCGTCGTGGATTGCATGGCAGCTACCAGTAACGGCTTAGCCAAAGCGACGTTGCTCGCACCTAAGGCAAATAATTTTGCAGCATCCAGGCCATGCCGTACCCCACCTGAACCCCATACTTCAAAGTCAGGCGCCAACGCAACTGCCGCTTTAACGCACTCAACCGTGGATTGCCCCCAATTGCGAAAAGTCACGGATGCCTCGCGTTGCACTGATTGAGCGCCAGCACGCTGACCCTCAATGCGCCCCCAATGCGTGCCGCCTAAACCACTCACATCAATCGCGGCAACCCCCAAGGTATTGAGGCGTGCCATGGTTTGAGATGAAAAGCCGCAACCGGTTTCTTTTACCACAACGGGTAGCGGAAAATCTTGCACTAAGCGCGCCAGAGCATCCCAGCAACCTTTGAACTGTGGGGTACCTTCAGGTTGAATCGACTCTTGCAGCGCATTGCAATGAATGATTAATGCATCCGCATTCAAGCCCCCGGTGAGGGGTAACAATGCCTCCAATGGCGTATGAATTAATTGAGAAATTCCCAAATTGGCATACAGGGAAACCTGCGGGTAGTCAGCCCGTAAGCTGTGCCACAGCTGAGTAGCCTTTTTGTCAGTTAATTCGCGCCGCTGTGATCCTACCCCCATCGCCCACTCCATTTCGGCACAGGCGGCTAATAACCGTTGGTTAATTCGATCGGCAGCGGCATGTCCAGCGGTCATGGAGGCAATCATAAAGGGCTTGTTGACTAAGTGCCCCAAACGAACCGAGGTTAAATCCAGTTCAGCGAAATCCAAATCCGGCAACGCTTCATGCACTAAGCGGACTTGCTCAAAGCCACTGCACTCATAGGCTTGATGTTCTTCTTGCAACGCGAGCGCAATATGGTCTTGTTTACGCTGTTCAAATTGTTGGTAATCATCCATTGTTATATCAAGCAAAATCCACAAACCAAAGTCAATTCTACCATAGTTATCAGCACCTGGTTACTCCACCCTCGCACCCAGCAAAATAGCATTTCTTGACTACAATTAATGTAAGTAAATTACGGGGTAATTGCACATGCCAAATAATTCCCTTCAAAATTACAGAACCGACCAGCAAAATAATATGGAAGCTATTGTCAAAGATATGCAAACCATTAAAGATATTGAGTTACAAAATTTGGACGAAAACTGGAACAATCTATCGGTAAAAACGCTGAGTGAGGCCAAAATAAAGCAAAAAAACCTCGTTAAAAAGTTCTATAAGGATTTACTTCAAAAGGTATTAGAAAGTAGCACTGACAGTGCAAAAGATGTCGTATCAAAAGCCATGCAGAAATTAATTGACAGAGCCGTGGATAGGATTGATTTTGAATACACTGAGATCATCGACCGCGATGGCAAAATTATTGATAAAAATTTACAAAAGCTTTCAAAGGCAATCAAACTAATTAACAAAAATAAAAATAATTTACAATCGGAATTAACCAATTCAAACTCAGATCTTTTTAAAGCACTTGATGAACCCACCTCTGTCTTTAAATTTAGACTAAGCAAAGTTTTAAGAGAAATTGCCTCCGCATTCAAGCAATTACCACCCAGCCCAAAAAATTCTGAGCAAGAAA
>DAIDLK010000127.1 GCA_027449525.1 Legionellaceae bacterium
TTTGCGGGAAACTTTAGGCTTTTTATTATTATTTTTCAAATAGTTATAGGAAGCATGGCTGATTACGAATTATCTGAACCTACTTGTAACACTTTGTTTTAAAATCTTTTTTAGCCCTTGAAAACCACAACGGTTGTGGTCAATCTTAGCAATTACGCGTTTTTCGTGACCGGTTTAGCATCCCGGTCAACGATGATTCAATTGAAAAAATTCCCTTTTATCGTCCGCCAGAAGATAGCCCTGAACTCATCTATCTGCGTAAACAACGTGAACAACTGGGTGGGTATCTTCCGCAACGTCACCAACAAGCTGAGCCTTTGCCAACGCCTGAGTTGTCCTTTTTTGCTAGTGTTACGCATGGGTTAGGCGAGAGAGAAGCTTCTACCACCATGATTTTTGTGCGAATACTGGCAGCTTTACTGAAACATAACGAGTTAGGTCCGCGAATCGTGCCCATTGTTCCAGACGAATGCCGCACGTTTGGTATGGAGGGCTTATTTAGACAAATTGGCATTTACGCACCGGATGGGCAGCTCTACACACCCGTCGATCAAGAACAGTTGATGTACTACCGCGAGGCGCAAAACGGCCAGATTCTTGAAGAGGGAATTAATGAAGCCGGCGCATTTTGTTCTTGGATAGCCGCAGCTACCTCATACAGCACCAATCAACTGGCTATGATTCCGTTTTATATCTATTACTCTATGTTTGGCTTTCAGCGCATTGGTGATTTGGCCTGGGCAGCGGGTGACATGCAGGCGCGCGGCTTCTTGTTAGGTGGAACCGCCGGGCGAACCACTCTAGCTGGTGAGGGTTTGCAACACCAAGACGGACAAAGCCATTTAATTGCCTCGTTCATCCCTAACTGCGTTGCCTACGATCCAACCTATGCGTACGAGTTAGCTGTTATTATTCGGCATGGATTATACCGTATGATGGAGCAGCAAGAATCTGTGTTCTTTTACATTACAGTCATGAATGAAAATTATACTCATCCGGATATGCCAAAAGGGGTTGAGGCTGGCATTATCCAGGGCATGTATCTATTGGATGAATGCAAAAAGCCATCAAAACAGCACGTGCAACTCATGGGTGCTGGTACAATATTGCGTGAAGTAAGAGAAGCAGCGCGTCTATTAGCACAGGATTTTTCCGTAACAGCGGATGTCTGGAGTGTCACTAGCTTTAATGAGCTTCGTCGTGAGGGGTTAGCGGTTGAGCGTTATAACGCATTGCATCCCCAAGTTAAGAAAAAATTAAGCTATGTGGAACAACAGTTAGCCGGTCGAAACGGTCCAGTGATTGCGGCCAGTGACTATGTACGCTTATATGCCGATCAAATTCGCGCGTTTGTCCCAGCACCATTTGTTACCTTGGGAACGGACGGTTACGGTCGGAGCGATACGCGCGCTAAATTAAGGCATTTTTTTGAGGTAGATGCTAAATTTATTGTACTGTCTGCATTAAATGCATTGGTCGAATCTGGAGAGCTATCGGCAGATGTGGTTACGGATGCAATGAATCGCTACGGTATTAATCCTGATAAATTAGATCCTGTTTTGCATTAAGAGAGAAGCCTATGTCACAAGTAATCGAGATTAAAGTACCTGATATTGGTGGTGCAAGCGCGGTTGATGTTATTGAGCTGCTGGTGAAAGCAGGCGATGTGATTCGACAAGATGATTCGCTAGTTACCTTAGAGTCTGATAAAGCAAGCATGGAAATTCCCTCGCCACTGTCCGGTACCGTGCAAGAAGTCGCACTCAAAGTTGGCGATAAAGTGTCAGAAGGTGATGTGATTTTGACCCTCATGGTAGAGAAAACACCGGTTGTTAGCGTCGAACCCTCTGCTGAGCCTGCATTGGAACCCAACGCTTCGACTGAAACAACTCCAATCTCACCGGTTGCGCCAAACGCGGCAGCCACAACCTACACAACGGAGCCTAAGGTGTCATCAACGGATGTTATTGCAGCGGGCCCTGCTGTTCGACGACTCGCACGCGTTTTGGGAGTTGATTTACTTGCAGTCACTGGTACCGGGCGAAAAGAGCGGGTCACTAAAGCAAATGTTGAACAATACGTAAAAGAAAAACTCGCCAGTGGTGGGCGCAGCAACGATTTATCGGTTGCCTCAGCCCCGATGATCGATTTTAGCCAGTTTGGGGCAATAGAGTTTAGGCCACTCAACAAAATAAAACGCTTAACTGGACAAAATGTGCACCGAGCTTGGGTAACCATTCCGCACGTAACCCAGTTTGATGAAGCAGATATTACCGATTTAGAAGCATTCCGCCAAGCACAAAATGCGGTGACCAAAGACATCAAGTTCACCGTATTAGCCTTCGTGTGTAAGGTGGTGAGTCGTGCACTGGAAGTGTTTCCGTTATTCAATACTTCGCTCGACAAGAGTGGCGAACAACTAATCTACAAACAGTATGTACATATTGGTATTGCAGTAGAAACACCCAATGGCTTAGTAGTGCCCGTTATTCGCGAGGCGAACAAGCTTAACGTAAGTCAAATTGCACAAGAAATGACGCGATTGAGCACCAAAGCACGTGAAAAAGGGTTAATGCCAAATGATATGAGTGGTGGTTGCTTTACTATTTCGAGTCTTGGAGGAATTGGTGGAACAGCTTTTACTCCGATTGTGAATAGCCCCGAAGTGGCTATTCTTGGTTTATCGCGTGCCGCAATGAAACCAGTTTATCAAGATCATCAATTTGTGCCGCGCTTGGTGTTACCGTTGTCGTTGTCTTATGATCACCGCGTGATTGATGGCGCCGAGGCTGCTCGATTTGCGCGTTATGTTGCTGAGGCGCTGGCTGATATGCGTCGTATTTTGATTTAAATTACGAGAGGCTTTTATGACAAAACAGATTAAAACAGATGTAGTGGTTATCGGCAGCGGCCCAGGAGGATATACTGCTGCGTTTCGAGCCGCCGATCTCGGATTGCGTGTGGTATTAATTGAGCGTTTTGAATCGTTAGGCGGTGTGTGCTTAAACGTGGGATGTATTCCGTCCAAAGCACTTTTGCACGTGGCTAAGGTGCTGGACGAAACGCACGAAATGGCTTCATTAGGTGTACAGTTTGGTCCACCCGCCATCGATACAACTAAACTGCTCGCTTGGAAAAACAACGTGATTAAAAAATTAACCGGTGGATTAGCCGCATTGGCGAAACAACGCAAAGTAGAATGCATCACAGGCAGCGCTCAGTTTACCTCGCCAAAACAGGTACAAGTTCAAGCGAAAGAAGGCAAAGTGTTGGTAGATTTTGAGCATGCTATTATCGCGGTGGGCAGTGAGTCTATATCGCTACCGTTTATTCCCGAAGATTCGCGTATTTTTTCATCAACCGGTGCGCTTGAGTTAGCGGATATTAAAGGTGATCTCCTTGTGCTCGGTGGTGGTATTATTGGCCTAGAAATGGCCACGGTGTATTCTTCCTTAGGCGTTAAGGTCACGGTCGTAGAGTTTCTTGATCAACTAATTCCGAGTGCGGATGCCGACTTAGTAGCTGTTAT
>DAIDLK010000128.1:0-3179 GCA_027449525.1 Legionellaceae bacterium
TCATGAAAATGCCTGCAAGCATTGAAGATGCGCATGTGGCGCTTATGGAAGGGCAAGATTTAGATGACATCATGTGCTGGGAGTATATTCGAACGGTACATAACGACTGGATTATCCGGTTTGACAAGCAGTTATTACAAATACAAAAAAGTACGACTAACCGGGTAAGTCCAAAGCAAAAGATTACGCTAAAAAGGCATCTTAATGGCAAAATAACATTATGGAGCAAAGGACAAAAACTCGCTTACTGCTTTATAGAACAACCCGTTAAAGAAGAAAAAATAAAACTAGGCTTTGATTTACCAAAACGCAGTCAAAATGCGATAAAATCAAAGTCAAAATCACCTTGGAGTCAGTTTAATCCAGGTTGGTTAAAGCAAACGAAGGACCATCTGCTCGCCACAACATAATCCGCTCGGACTTGTCGTACCCGCTGGCACAGACTAAAGACGAAGTGAGAAACCCACTTGGCGGGTATCTATTACGAAACGCTAACAAAACAGTCTTTCAATCTTCAGGCTCAGCTTGCGTTGCTCGCTTTTCGCAATGGATACCCGCTAGGTTGGCTCATCACTCTGTCTCTAGCCTGTGCCAGCGGGTACGACGGCGGAAAGAGTAGATTTAAACTTTAAATCAAGAGGACATTTTTAAATGGGAAAACCAGGGGACATTTTTAAATTGGTTTGACACATTGCGAAGTAAAAATTGTTAATTTAGAGCAAATCCACTAAAATACCGTGAAATTAGGCCCCGGAGGAACTTTGCTTACTATCATTCGAGCCATCATTTGCTGTGTTTTTAGTCTGTTGAGTTACTCGGCTGTTGCAGAAAATGCCCCACCTGCTAATCAAGATGTTTTTAAATTACACGTGCAAGTCTTTGATGCCAACACGGTATTATTATCCTGGCGTATTGCGCCAGGCTATTTTTTGTACCACGATCGCATTTCGTTGCAACCCAAAGACGCAACACAAAGCGTACTAAAAAGCCCAGGCCTTGTGCTGCCAGCCGCTGAAACAAAAGTGAATGCCCATGGTGAAACCATACCCATTTATCGCCACAAATTACTGGTCCCACTTGCTGTACAGGGATTACAGCCGGGAGAAGTCTTGCTACAAATCAACAGCCAGGGTTGCTCTGATGAAGGATATTGTTACCCCCCGCAAACACACTCACTTTTGTTGCGCATTGATCAGTCACTCAAATTAACGCACGCAGAATTAATCACCAACACTTCATCAAACCCTAAAGAGGACACACCACTTAAAGGCTCTCTATTAACACACCCATTCCAAACCCATTGGCTGATAAGCTTAAGTCTTTTTTTTGTACTTGGATTACTGCTCGCCTTTAGCCCGTGCATGTTGCCCATGCTACCTGTTCTATCTGGCATAATTGCCGGACAGCATCAACGTTCAACCCGCAAGGCCTTTTCCATGTCGCTCTTTTACGTTTTAGGGATGGCATTTTCGTATGCATTGGTCGGTGCACTGATAGCTACAATAGGACAAAATTTACAGGTCGTGATGCAGTCGCCGTGGATCATCGCGGCCTATAGCGCCTTATTTGTTTTTCTTGCATTTGCTTTATTCAAATCCTATGCCTTTCATTTACCCGCAAGTTGGCATACTGCGCTCACAAAAAAAAGCCAAGCCCATGCCACTACTGGTCGTTACTTAGGCGCCGCACTAATGGGTGTGCTTTCAACATTAATTCTCTCGCCTTGCGTTACTGCGCCATTGCTTGGGGTTCTTGGTTATATCTCGCGCACGGGTGACATTGTGCTTGGTAGTGCAGCTTTATTTTGTTTGGGTTTAGGTATGGGCATGCCGTTGTTGTTACTTGGCACCTCATTAGGTCGCTGGCTTCCACGTAGCGGACCGTGGATGCACCGCATCAATCAATTATTTGCTCTATTATTATTAGGCGTCGCCATCCTGCTGATAAGCCGCTTAATACCATCGGGAACGTTTTCATCAACCCATTCAATCAATTCATCGAATGTTCTCGTAACCACGAAACTCTCGGTCGTGCAACGTGGGCTAGCCGTAGCGAAACAAGCAGGCAAACCCGTGTTTTTGGATTTTACGGCGGATTGGTGCGAGTCCTGCCAGCACATCGAGAGGCTCATTGAACATTCGCCTGAAATACGTGCTGCCTTAAAGCACCTAATGCATATCAAAGCCAACGTTACCCGCAACGATTCCGATAGTCGGGCTTTAAGCCAGCGCTTTGCTGTCATAGCACCACCGACGCTAATCTTTTATCGCGGTAACGGCGAGGAACTTACCGAACAGCGTTTAGTTGGTGATGTTTCCAAAAAAACTCTCCTTAACGCGCTGCAATCTCTGCAACCATGAGACTACTATGCCGAGTCAATTGACTATTGTCATGGCACAAATTAACCCAACGGTTGGCGCTATTGAAGAAAATAGTGCAGCCATTCGTGCCATTATCTCTTCACACCAACACAACTGCGATATCATTGTTTTTCCAGAGCTCGCCGTTACTGGCTACCCACCGGAAGATTTGTTACTAAGACCAGAACTGGCAAACCGAACGCAACAAGAGCTGACAAGAATTCAAGCACTCACGACGCATGCACATGTCATTATTGGCCACCCCCATTACACGCCAGCCGGTTGTTTTAATGCTCTGAGTGTGTTTCATCATGGACAACTGATGAAGCGTTATTTTAAACAACATTTACCGAATTATGGCGTATTCGATGAGGCACGTTATTTTATCCCAGGACCAGCCGCCGCGTGTACCTTTGAAATAAAAGGCCAAAAAATTGGTGTGTGTATTTGCGAAGATCTCTGGCAACCAGGTCCAGCGGAGCAAATTCTCGCAGCCGGCGCCTCAGGTCTGATTAGTATTAATGCCTCACCATTTGATTACACCAAACCGCGCGCTCGAGAACGGCTACTGCATGGCCTCGCCGTACAAGGACTCTCGATCATTTATGTGAATTGTGTTGGTGGCCAAGATGAACTCGTTTTTGATGGGCAATCGTTAGTCTATCAAGCTGGAGGCCAGTTGCTTATCAGACTCCCTGCCTTTACTCCCCATCTCCAACTAATTAAGCTGCCAGCCTATCAACCAATCCTTCTGTCGCCTGCAATGGATGAGACAGAACAGATCTACCAAGCTTTAATTTGTGGGCTACGTGATTACGT
>DAIDLK010000128.1:3189-3507 GCA_027449525.1 Legionellaceae bacterium
TACTGTTGGGTCTCTCCGGTGGAATTGATTCTGCGCTAAACTTAGCCATTGCGGTTGATGCACTGGGAGCAGACAAAGTACAAAGCGTTATGATGCCGTCCTGTTACACCGCGAGCATTAGCGTAGAAGATGCAACGTTGCAGGCCGAATGGCTTGGCGTATCGTTGCTCAAGCTACCCATTGACGACCTAAAAGCACACTTTCTGGAATTATTAACGCCGGCTTGGTCGCATGCTCCCGCTGATACCACAGAAGAAAATCTGCAAGCGCGTATTCGTGGTACGTTACTGATGGCGCTGGCAAATAAAAGCAACAAGT
>DAIDLK010000129.1:0-275 GCA_027449525.1 Legionellaceae bacterium
CGGGTAAAAACAAATTAGGCAAAACGACCCAATCGTTGTTAGAGCTTTATCAACGCCAACTTCCTACCAAACGCAATCAACATCTAGTAGCACGCATTTTTAGCGCGTCGTCAGCTATTTTTATGAGCATTGGCACCACCTATTTGTTAGTAGAAGTATTCGCCCTAGTTCCTT
Organism: Legionellaceae bacterium; assembly: GCA_027449525.1. GTDB lineage: Bacteria > Pseudomonadota > Gammaproteobacteria > Legionellales > Legionellaceae > JAGVJT01. The sequence continues at coordinate 175 of DAIDLK010000129.1, forward strand.
TTTTAGCCGCTATTCCAATGGCAGTTGTACCAGTGCTCATTGTCCCCATGGCGCTCATTGCTGGGATTGCCTTTGGTATTCTGACTTACAACAACGTGGCC
>DAIDLK010000129.1:285-3505 GCA_027449525.1 Legionellaceae bacterium
AACGACAGTAAGTTAGTACACAATGCGAAGCAATTGTTGCAAGATATTAAAACAACTGGCTTCACTGCCCGCAACGTGTTATTCGCGCTAACGAGCACTGTCTTGTTTAGCCTGGCCGTTGGTTTAACCATCTGTACGTTTGGAACCTGGTTAACCATTCTTCGAGAAACGCGTCCATTATTTACTTGGATGAGCAAAATACCACTCGCCTTACTAGCGTATAGCACCGCTCTAATTAATAGCCTGGCCGCCTTAGTCTTTAACATTGAAAATTCAAGCGAGTCGCTGACAATGCTGAATAACTTGAGCCAGGGAAACCCACTTGCGCAAGCCTGGAAGCACCTGAAAAAACAATTGGCAACCTTGCAAGCCCACGAAAACACCTTACAACAACTTAATCCTTTTCGTTTGGTGTTATTTCTAACCATTACTCCGTTACGAGTTTGTTTCTTTCTGGGGCATTTAATTAGTATTGGAGTCACCGCTGATCGTGTTCCTGGTGTATCGAAATTCTTCTCAGCGCTCCTCGGTATTGTCAGTGAATTTTTTGAAGATTTGCATTATTTTGTTGAGGTACCGCATGCGCACGATCGCAAAACATTGTTAAAAGAACGCCTTAGCAGTGGCGCAGGGCACACCCACCAGGAAGATTTACCCAAGCGTTTACTGCTATTGATAACTTACCCACTGCGCTTACTATCTGACGCTTGGCATGCGTTGTTTGAACCGTTCAACTCGTTACCACCAGCACCGGCCAAACCAACACCCGCAACTCAAAATACCACTCCAGTGAAACCGAAACTGACGTTGATTGATCCTACCCCTAATCCCAATCAGAGCAAGCCAACTCCAGCCCCCACAACAGAACTCAATGCAACGGAAGAGAGCTTCCCCAGCTGTAACCAAGAGACTCAGTGCGTCGACGAGGCGTGTATTGTTAGCCAACATCGCCGACGGCGAATCCGAACGCCGTACACTTTCTATCCAATGAACGCTCAGGACGGAGAGTTTTGTTCGCCTTGTGATACACTCTTCACGTCACCCGCCACGTCAGTGCTCAACACCGATCAAGAGCTGGCGCAAACTGGCCAAGTGATTGCGAGCCAGACCTTGTGATAGCGCTTCATCGCGCACACCACGCTGGCCGTACCAGACCAAAATCTCGTTGGGCAATTCAGCTAAAAAACGACTGGGCACACAATCAACCCACTCCCGCGCACGCCGTCGACGTGCCGCTAAAGTGAATGTCAAAGTTTTTTGTGCGCGGGTAATTCCAACGTACAGCAACCGGCGCTCTTCGGTAATTAGCTCGTCCTCAAGGCTGGCATGGTGCGGTAACAATCCCTCTTCGATGCCCACCAAATACACATGCGCAAATTCTAAACCTTTTGCGGCGTGTAACGTCATTAATTGCACGGCTGGCTGACTGGCGTCTTCCGTTTGGGCTAACCTATCAATCAACATCAAACGATTCACTACATCTGCTAAGCTGCTTAACTCCGCTTTTTGCAATAAACGCTCAATCCACACAATCAGTTCCCACACCTGCTGCATGCGTTTTTCTGCTTGCGCTGGTGAGCTACTTTGCTCATAGAGATACGCCTCATAACCAATTTCCTCGACTAATTCGCGCAAGACGTCACCTACTGCATGTCCTGATGCACAACGCACCGCATAGTTGGCTAAAAGCGCTTTGAAGCTTTGCAGAGCAGCACGCGGTAATTCGGCTACCAACTGGCTCAACGCGAAATGATCACAGCAAACGTATAAGCTTTCTCCGCGAAGAGCCGCATACTGGCCAAGAGCCTCAAGCGTGCTCTCACCAATTCCACGTTTTGGCGTATTGACAATGCGTAAAAAGGCTGCGTCATCCGCCGGATTGCAGATCAGTTTGACATAAGCGAAAAAGTCACGCACCTCAGCGCGGGCAAACCAGGATTGTCCTCCACTGACCACGTAGGGGATCCCCTGCTGGCGTAAGGCGGCTTCAAACACCCGCGCTTGATGATTTCCACGGTACAAAATAGCGTAATCGTTAAACGAACTGCCCGTACGTAATTTATGGCCAATCAAATCACCAATGACCTGGGACGCCTCATCCTCCTCGTCTTGACAAGACAATACGCGCAATAACTCGCCAGGACCCAACTCACTCCACAATGTCTTTGTTTCTAAACGAGGGTTATGGCCTATTAATTGGTTAGCGGCTTGCAGAATATAACCCATTGAGCGGTAATTTTGCTCTAGTTTAATTAACTTTAATTGCGGAAAGTCTTGCTTTAATTGCAATAGATTTTCCGGCCTTGCCCCTCGCCAAGCATAAATTGATTGATCATCATCGCCCACCACGGTCAAAGCGGCTGTTACTGGCAACAGATGGTGCACTAGCGCGTATTGACTAGCATTGGAATCTTGGTACTCGTCAATCAATAAGTAGCGTATTTTACCCTGCCAGTAACTGCGTTGCGTTACATTATTCGCTAGTAAATGCACTGGCAACGCAATTAAATCATCAAAATCCACTGCGTTGTAGGCACGCAACGCCTGCTGATAGGAGGCATACAAACCGATGGCTTTTTCGCAAACAGCGTCAATTGGGGTTAATTGCAGCACATGTGCTGGCGATAACAGGCCATTTTTCCAACTGGATAGGTGGGTTTGAATACGCACTAAGTGGTCTTTATCGCTAGCCGTAGCCGCGCTGACTAGACTACGTAACACCGTGCGGGCATCCTCCGCATCAAAAATTGAAAAACCACCTTTTAAACCACAGGCCACTGGATCGCGTCGCACGATGCTTAAACCGAGCGTATGAAAAGTCGCAACGGTTAAGCCACGACGAACGGGTGCTGGTAACACATCGCGCAAGCGTGTTTTCATTTCTTGAGCCGCTTTGTTAGTGAAGGTTACCGCAACGATACTGTGCGCAGGGTAGTCACATTGTAGGATGAGATACGCAATTTTTTCTGTAATAACACGCGTTTTACCACTCCCAGCACCAGCAAGTACTAATAATGGCCCGTCAAGGTAGCGAATCGCTGCCATTTGTTGTCGATTTAACTGTGCCACAACGCTCTTCACCGCTTTCGTCAGGCAATGAGTGTACCATACGCTAGTGCAGGACGTTATTGTTTAGCCAAACACAGGACGAGGCTTGGGAACGCATGACCTGGTAATAATCAGTGCGCATGGATTGCAAAATGGTTTGCAGCGAGGCAAA
>DAIDLK010000130.1 GCA_027449525.1 Legionellaceae bacterium
GCCCGGTGGCTGCCGAATCGGTGTTGTATTTTTTCTCAAACGATCATAATTTAAACGTAATAGACAAATTAGTGGCATATGGTGTATATTGGCCAACACAAACTAAACACGTCTTGGATAGCACTCATCCTTTTTACGCTAAAGCCGTGGTCTTGACGGGTAGTTTACAGCAGTTGACCCGCGATGAAGCAAAAGCGCGGTTACTAGCCGTGGGCGCGCGCGTGTTGAGTCAGGTATCGGCCAAAGTGGATTGGGTGGTGGTTGGGCAAGATGCCGGCAGCAAGTTGACCAAAGCGCAAGCACTAGGCGTACCCATGTTATCCGAGCGAGATTTTTTACTCCTATTGAATGGTGAGCAGAAACAATGATGAATAGACAAGCTTTTCACTTTGAATTACCGCCGCATTTGATAGCGCAATTTCCGTTACCCAATCGGCGTGATTCACGTTTATTAGTCTACCAGCGTCAACCATCGCAACTTCATCACCAGCAATTTAGTGATTTAACGGCTTGGTTGCAACCTGGTGATTTACTGGTATTCAACGACACTCGTGTTATTCCTGCGCGATTGTACGGACGTAAAGCCACGGGTGGGCAGGTCGAGCTTCTGGTAGAGCGCATCGTGTCAGCGACTACATTTTACGCTCATATCAAAGCCAGTAAAACCCTAAAGCCAGGTGGCCTGGTTTACCTCGAACACAACTGGGTGCTTGAGGTGCTAAATAAGCTGGAAGCGTTGTATCACTGCCGTGTGGTGACCGGTGACGTGATGACCATGCTGCAGACGATAGGACACATTCCGTTACCACCTTACATCGCACGCGCGGACGAGACTAGCGATGTGGCACGTTACCAAACCATCTACGCTCGTCACGATGGTTCGGTAGCTGCGCCAACCGCCGGCTTGCATTTTGACGAGGCGATGTTCGCGCAATTGCACGTGATGGGTGTGCAAATTGATTACGTTACTTTGCACGTTGGTGCAGGTACGTTCCAGCCGGTGCGTGTTGACTCTATTTTGGAACACCGCATGCACCGAGAGTCGTTTGTGGTGAGCAGTTCCTTGTGTGAGCGTATAGCCGCTACCCACAAGGCTGGTAAGCGGGTGATTGCGGTGGGTACCACAGCGATGCGGAGTTTAGAAAGCGCGGCACGCACAGGTCAGCTGCAAGCTATCAGTGGGGAAACTGATATTTTTATTTATCCAGGCTTTCAGTTTAACGTCTGCGATGGGCTGATTACAAATTTTCACCTACCAGAGTCAACCTTGCTAATGTTGGTCGCTGCATTTATTGGCTACGAGCAAGCCATGTCACTCTACCAAACGGCAATTCAGGAGCAGTACCGTTTTTTTAGTTACGGCGATGTGAGTTTTTTATGCTAGCGGCTGGTGTAGCAAAATTTGTTCCCTGCCTTAGTTCACTGGCAGGCACCGCGCTGACGCAGGCTGATTGGTCTGCTCTGGGCGTTACTAGTGCCGTGTATCAATTAGCTGACCTGCTGGTGAAACCAGGGCTTGAGTTGTTAGAGCGCTTGCCGTCACTGGCACATTACGTGAATTGGCCGGATGAGCTCGTCATTGACGCGGCCAATTTATCGCCCGACGCCCATGGTATTTGCTGTTTGCGTTCGGAGTTTGATGGTAGTACTCTTTGCATCACAGTAGAGCAATGGCTCAGGTTAGTGGTGCGTTTGCGCCCTCAGGTTTTAATTTTACCGCCAGCAGTCGTTGCTGCGGCCAGCAGACTACTGCCTCAATCGATTCAATGCTTGGTGATTGCAAATGATCAATTAGTGACTAGTCAGCTTCAAGAAGCCTCGTGCCTCAGTGGGGTATTAATCGAGCACGAGCCCAGCAATTTAGCACATGACTTGGCAAGCTGTAAGGCCTTCAAGCAGCAGTACCCCGAGCGGATGATCTGGGTTAGTGGTGCGCTGTCGTTACCTGCTATGCAGCAGTTTGCTGCTCTGGGTGTGCGAGCTTTGCTGTCTGATACACCAGCGCAGGCGGCTATTCACGGCCAAGTGGTTTGTGCGGAGGGGGTGTGTGAGGTGATGGATCAATCGTGCGCAATGGACTTCAACAGTTTGGACGAAACGTGCGTTTGTCCTACCTGTCTTGCCGGGTTTACTTGGGCCTATTTACACCATTTGTACCAACATACTCCTGGTTTGTGTCAGCGCTTGCTGATGCAACACAATGTGCATTTTGTGCTGCAAAAGCTACTCCAGCACGGCTTTAGCGCAACACCATAAATCCACCCGGGTAACTCCCCGTCGTTTGAGGGTGCGGGCCAATTCATTGGCCGTTGCACCCGTCGTGATTAAGTCATCAACTAACGTAACGTGTTGAAACGGCATGGCTCTAGCCACAAACGCATGCGCGAGGTTGTGTTGACGTGCTAATGCGCTTAATCCGGCTTGACGCGCTGTTTGGCGTATTTTGTCGCAATAAAAAGCCTTCACGGGCCGTTGAATGCGGCGTGCTAGGGACTTAGCCAGTAGTTGCGTTTGATTAAACCCCCGTTGTTTGAGTTGACGGCTGTGCATGGGGATAGGGATTAAGCATTCGGTGTTATAATGAATAGGAAGTGCTTGTTGCATTAATGCCGCAAAACAAGGCGCTAAATACAACGCCTCGTGGTACTTGAACGCATGCAGCAGGTGCCGCAGCGGCGTGGAAAAACGATGCGCGCACAGAATATGATCAATTGCCGGTTCATTTTGTTGACAAGCGTAACAACGCAGTACAGCAGCATGCGGAACACGTTGGCTACACGTTCTGCAGGTGGGCTCTAGGCGGGGTAGTTCATCCATGCACAGCGCACAAACGGCATACGATCCGCGATGGCGCGTGTTACACAAGACGCAATGGGTGGTGAAACTAAACAGGTTGAACATGAGGCTATCCACAGCCATCTGCAAAGCAGGAGATTAAAACAAATTGATTGAAATGCCAAATGAAAGATAGTAATCGCAGCCTAGCCAAATGGATGAGTCTTTATGCGTCACCTGCATTGTTTTTTATTTGGGTTGGTATCCTGTGTGAAATCTTCACTGTCATTTTCTGCTCGGCCCTGTTTATTATTGCCTGGACGATCGCTCAAGCCTGGTGCAGAGGTCTCGCGCTCGGGATTAATTTTAAATAAACGGTAGGGGTTGATTGCTTGAAGCGCTGGTGCTAGATGCAAAGCAACCGACTGGCCGGCACAGGGTCCTGTGTCGATAATTTGGTTGAAAGTCGCAAAGGTGATTCGGTTGGCTAAATAATTTTGATTAGCTGCCAACAGTGCTCGCCCTTCAGGAGTTGCGGCTAACCAAAAAGCAACGGACTCGCCACAGCGAGTTCCGCAGGGAATCATCTGATTGAGTGCATCTAGACTGAGTAGGTTTGCTAGGTGATTTTGATTTGCTGCTAAGAGGTCTCGCCCCTCAGGAGTCGCGGCCAACCAAAAAGCAACCGATCGGCCCGCACGCGGTCCCGCGGGGATAACGTG
>DAIDLK010000131.1 GCA_027449525.1 Legionellaceae bacterium
CATGAAACCTAAAACATGGATATCCTGTGTTTTCCAGCGCACGCTCAGCTCGATGCCATTCACAATCGTAAGTGCGGTGCCGCTTGCGGCGGCATGCAGCGCGTCGAGCCCCGTGGTTGTATCATGATCAGTTAATGCAAACCAGTTTAATCCAGCGGCTAGCGCCTTATCACATAATAAAGCCGGGGATAATTGACCATCCGAGCACAGGCTATGACAATGTAAGTCGACTAATTGCTGCACAGGTTATTCGCTTAAAACACTTTAGTGTCTAATTATATCTTATTTTCTCACGATAAGATAAACTAGTAGTGGTATAATAAATAACTACATCCACAGGGAGAGTTGACATGAAAAATAAAAGTCTATCAATTGCCGCCTTACTGGCTAGCGCCACTTTAGCGTTCAGCACTGGCAGTGTATTTGCTGATACAAACGACATGATGCCCACCAAATCATGCCAAGAATGCCAAAACTGCTCAGGATGCCAAGATACCCCAGCGGCAGCAACTGATAGTAATTCGATGAATAACAACACGAATAACCCAAGCATGAACAACAGTAGCAGCTCTGAGATGAGCTCCGACTCTGGCAGCTAAGCAACAAGACTAGCGGGCGATCAACTTTGTTGTTCGCCCCTAACTACTGTGTTATGAACCATTTAATTGACATACAGCATGCTACTAGCAGTATAGTACCGGTCAGCGATTCCACGTTAATCCAGTGGATTCAATTGGTTTTATCAGCCGACCAACAACAAGCGGAGCTCACCTTGCGTTTAGTTGACGTTGAGGAAATGATTCGACTCAACCATACTTACCGAAAACAAAACAAACCAACGAACGTGCTTGCATTTCCCGCTGATTTACCGCCTGGCATACCACTCGAACAACCCTTTTTAGGTGACGTCGTCATTTGTCCGGACGTATTAGCTGAAGAGCATTGCGCCACAGATACCCCTTTAGTGGCACACTGGGCACATATTGTTATTCATGGCATATTGCATTTATTAGGCCATGATCATCAAGGCCTACACGATACACATGCTATGCAAATGCTTGAAATTAAGGCATTAGAAATCTTAGGCTTTGCTAATCCATACACAACAACTGAGGATGATTGGAGTGAATAAAACGTACCAGAAGCGCTCCTTTCGAACTTGGCTAAAACAACGCTTGCATTTTCAGCGCGCACCCAAAACACAACACGAATTAATTGATTGGCTGCGCGATGCGCAATTTCGCGCGCTAATCGATACTGAAACATTAGCCATGCTAGAAGGTGTGCTAACGTTTGCCAGTATGAAAGTGCGCGATGTCATGCTACCCAAAAAGCAAATGACCTGTATCAACGAACACAACAATTTAACTGACATCATTCAATTAGTGAGTCACTCCGGTCATTCACGTTTTCCTGTGACCAGTGAGAATAAAGAGGAAGTCATTGGCATTTTACATGCTAAGGATTTATTAGCCGCAAACCACCTCTCGAGTGACGAATTTGATCTGCTGGACATCATTCGACAAGCGACCTTTGTCCCTGAAAGTAAACGTCTGGATCATTTACTCAATGATTTCCGTATCAATCGAAATCACATGGCCATTGTGGTGGATGAGTACGGTGTCGTCAGTGGCTTTGTTACCTTAGAGGACTTGATTGAACAAATAATTGGCGATATTTCCGATGAGTTTGATATTGATGAAGAGGCTTACATTAAAGCTCACGGCGAGCGCTGTACTATTATTAAAGCACACACGCCCATTGAAGAATTTAACACGGTGTTAAAGGCAACGTTTGCGCACGATGTATACGATACCATCGGTGGGGTTGTGATGGCCGGATTTGGTTATTTGCCGCGTCGAGGAGAAGTGATCCAACTAGCTGGGTTTACCTTTAAAGTTATCCACGCCGACGCGCGGCGAATTAAGTTACTCGAATGCATCGATGAACGGTCTTAGCATGACGAAACAAATCTTGCTCATTGATAGCGATATTAAACTCACGACAAAATTGAGTGCCCATTTCAATCAAAATCAATTGAGCGTCCAGTGTGCTCATCAAGGCGAAGAGGGCTTAAAACTGGCATTAAATAAGCCTTTCGATGCGATTATTACAGAAGTTGTCCTACCGCAGTGTAATGGATTAAAAATATTAAAAGCGGTGCGCGAGCACTTTACCTTACCCATCCTCTTTTTAACGGGACGAGCCAACAGTATTGACACACTGGTTGCTTTGAAACTAGGTGCAGACGATTATTTACTTAAACCCTGCGATGCGAACGAATTATTGCTCCGTCTGCAAAGCGTGTTGCGTCGTGCTAAACACCCGCCAAACCTACACCTCACCCCCATTCTTCACCAAAACATTCGATTGGATTGCAATAAGCGTGAAGTAACCTTACGTGGGGAACTGCTCGAGCTTACGAATACTGAGTTTAATATTTTAGAGATCTTAATGAAGTCACCTGGGCAAGCGTTTTCAAAAGAAGAATTAACCGAATACGCTCTAGGACGTAAATTCACAGCTTTTGATCGCAGCATTGACGTGCACATCAGCAATCTAAGAAGTAAACTAGGCACCAATCAACACCATGAGCCCTGGATCAATACGGTTAGAGGCTTTGGCTATCAATTCAATGCCTAAGAGGCGATATGAATCATTCGCATGCGACAACCCATCCCCTATACAGCTGGTTAACCCACCAACACTCACTAACCGATAAATTAACAGCATGTTTTCCAGCAGTTCGTTTGCAAGTCATACAACACACGTGGAAACAAGCCGCTGGTGCCGCCGATTACCTTGAGCGTAAGATCCTTATGTGGGCCGGTTTGGAGCGCTGCTGGTTTGCGCGCACGCAAATACCTGCCGCTACCTATTACGCAGAAGAGGCGCTTTTTTCACGCTTATCGCAACAGGCTCTCGGCGAACTAATTTGGCATAACCCAAACATTCAACGCATCAAATTACAGCCATTTAGCCTCACGCCACTTAGTCCAGAGTATGCGCTGTTGGAGGATGCCATGCATGAACAACGGTGCGAGCTATTGGGCCGTCACTCAACCTTGTTAGCGCAACAACGCTATCCATTTTATTTGGTAGAAATCTTTTTGCCTGGCTTGGAGCGACTCATCACATGACCATTGCCTCGATACTCCAACTGATTCGTTTTGACAAACCGATTGGTACGTTGCTACTTTGGTATCCAACGGCCTGGGCCTTGTGGTTAGCCAATCATGCCAAACCCAATTGGCGAGTGGTAGCCTTGTTATTTCTTGGTACGTTTTTGATGCGTTCAGCGGGGTGTGTTTTTAACGATATTACCGACCGCCAC
>DAIDLK010000132.1 GCA_027449525.1 Legionellaceae bacterium
AGCATTCGCCCGAAGTATCTTATGCAACACTCGTTGAAGCGGTACGTGAAGAAATTATCAAGCCAGTTGTTCCCGCGGAATGGCTAACGGCGGAAACTAAATATTTTATCAATCCAACCGGTCGATTTGTGATTGGTGGTCCACTGGGCGATTGTGGTTTAACTGGGCGTAAGATTATTGTGGATACTTATGGCGGTATGGCGCGTCATGGCGGGGGCTGCTTTTCCGGTAAAGATCCCTCTAAGGTCGACCGTTCCGGCGCTTATGCCGCACGTTACGTGGCGAAAAATATTGTTGCAGCCGGCTTGGCTGAGCAATGCGAGATTCAGCTTTCGTATGCGATTGGGGTTGCGGAGCCTACCTCGATTCACATTGAACTCTTTGGTACCGGACGTTTGGATGAACAATCACTGATTGATTTGGTGCGTACCCATTTTGATTTAACCCCACGCGGGATTATTCATCACTTAAATTTATTACGCCCTATTTATCGTCAAACAGCCACACTAGGCCATTATGGTCGCAATGATTTTCCGTGGGAGAGTCTTGATAAAGTAGACGTGCTACGCGAAGCACTATAGTCAAACCGTTAGGGACAACACATGATGACCTTCAGGCAAACGATTAGAACCGCTATTCTATGCTTTATCACTCCAGTTCTCTGTGCTGGTACATTAGGGGATAGTGGCTACAATGACACGAACGGAGTCTACTTGGGCGCTGCGATTGGGGTTGCCGATTTAATTGATTCCCAATCCTCTCCACCAACCACTCACCAGTTTAGTGCCACCGGCATTTCGGGCGGGGGATTAGTCGGGTATGACAGCAGTTGGTATGGCTTGGTCAGGCTAGGACTGGAAGGATTTATCAATGCTAACGGGCTTAAGGTTTCAGCTAGTACACCGAACAATGCGTATACCGTCACTCAGAGCTATGCTACCGGGGTGCGCTTACTGCCAGGGTATGAATTGACTTCAGGCATTGTAGGGCATGTGTTGCTTGGTTATGTGAATGCCAAATTTAGTATCCAAGACAACGGTGATTACGGTTATATTAATCAGTCAGTCAATCAGAGCGGCTTTCAAAGCGGTTTAGGTATGACAGTTGCCTTATCGACACAAATTTCTTTGCGCACGGATCTGTCGTACACCACCTACGGAACCCTTGCGTCGATTGGTGGCAGTAATAATCCTAGTGTCATTTACCAAAGTTATAGTAATCGACTGAGTAATATTGAGGGCGATCTCACTCTCGTTTATCAATTTATTTAAATGGAGTTGTTATGCGTTTAAATCCGAACACCATCGTAATAATGTTACTGCTTGGCAATACCATGCCGGTTTTGGCGGGTGATATGGGTGCGTACGATGACGCGTTGGTGGCCTACGATGGATTTTACGCTGGCGCTACAATAGGCCTTAGTAATTTACTGGATAAAGAACACCATCAAGTCAATCCAGAGTCGCATCAATTAGGCAGTCTCGGTCCGACCGGCGGTGGTTTTTTGGGTTATGAATACCCTATGACTGATTGGTTTAACCTAGGGATTGAGGGATATGGTAACGCCAACGGATTGAATGCCGCCATTAATTACACAGAGAGCAATACCGCCGTGTCATACAAAGTGGGCTCGCGTTATGATGCTGGCGCTCGTTTTGTACTGGGCTACCCATTATCCGCCACGGTGCAGCCGCACGTCATGTTGGGCTACGCCTGTGCACAATTTTTTGTGCGCGATAACGGTGACTATGGCATTATCAACACTTCTTTTCTTGCGAACGGGTTTCAAAGCGGCTTTGGTTGGAGTGGTACGTTTTGGCAAGGCTTCTCATTGCGCTTGGATATGCTCTATACCCTTTACGCAACCAATACGAGCAATGGCGTTGGTCTGCCTGGTTCGGGTTCCCCGACACAAACTTACACGAATGGATTCAGCACCTTAGAGGGTGACCTGTCGTTAGTTTACAAATTTTAGGCACCGGTTTTGCATTCGTTGGAGCATGGGGGTTCTGACCACTGAATTTCTATGCGACGATTATAAGCACTACTGTGAATCACGTGATTGTTACCTACCGCGTAAGCATCACCATAACCAGTGGCGGCTAAATGCTTTGCTGGAACTCCGTTAGCCCAAAGAAAAGTCAGTATTGTTTGTGCGCGCGCGCGACTTAACTGTTGCTTATGTGCGGTTGAACCTACGTTGTCAGTAAAGGCGGCGACATAAATGGTTTTGTGTCGTTGTTTTTTTATCAGCTCTTTTAAATTGTACAAGCCAGCATAACAAGTTTCATTGAGTTCCGCGGTATCAAACACAAAATACCGGTCAGTGGGAAGAATAACGGTGGTTGTTTTTCCGTACTTAATCACTTGCATTGAACGTTTCTGGAGCTTATTAATTAACGTTTGCTCCGAATCACTAAGGCCCAAGGTCAGGGGTGAATACTTGAATTCGTTAAAGGGCGGTTTAAAACAGCTGGTTAGAAGGCAGCACAAGAGGCATAATGTGATTCGCTGCAGCATGCTTCATCCTTTTTGGCAGTATCGTTGTATTATTCAAGATTTCATTCGATTGTGCAATTTATTCTGTCCTGCTATGCTTTTCATGCGTTGCTAGTCATGACAAGGGATGTGCTTGTGAGCGAAATCAAACTAACCAGCGAAGGAAATCTCTCGGTGTTTGTACTTGCACTGGCGGCACTTGGTGTGGTTTACGGTGATATAGGCACTAGTCCACTCTATGCCCTGCGGGTGGCCCTTGAAGGGGTCGCTATCAATGAGACGCACGTGCTCGGCGTGTTGTCTTTGATTTTTTGGACACTGACGCTACTGATATCAGTGAATTATTTGTACCTGTTGTTTCGTGCCGATAATGACGGTGAGGGCGGTATTTTGGCCTTGCTGGCGCTCATTCGACCGGTTCATTGTCAGTCGATTGGTCTCATTGGTTTATTGGGTGTTTTTGGTGCTGGTTTAATGCTAGGCGATGGAATGTTAACTCCTGCCATTTCAATTTTGAGCGCGGTGGAGGGATTACAAGTCATTATCCCTAGTTTATCAACCTGGATTGTCCCGTTGACGGCGGTCATTGTATGCTTATTATTTTTAGGACAAAAGTTCGGTACTGCGACGATAGGTTTTGTGTTTGGGCCGATCATATTGTTGTGGTTTGTGGTGATTGCGCTACTTGGCACAGCACAAATCATTCAAAATCCCCGCGTGCTTTTGGCTGTCAATCCCTGGTTTGCCGTGACGTTTTTAGCTCAA
>DAIDLK010000133.1 GCA_027449525.1 Legionellaceae bacterium
GTACCTGCCGCGGCGGCCTGGCTGCTAACTGTAGAAAGTGCTCGCGTACGGCACGATGCGATCGTTCAGGAGTAGACGTTTCAAGCACTGGCAAGGCACTAAACACACTCTGCCATTCGGCAGAAACTTGACTCGGATCGGCTAGGTAATCTTCATACAATTCATCGAGATAGGCCATACTGCCACCCGACAAATAGCCGCTAGCCCATGCTGCTTGTAACTCTTTACTGCTCATGCAATACAACTCCCACGGAATTTAAGTTTCTTGACTCAACATTTGATTACGTATTTCTGCAATCGCTCGCGTAGGGTTTAGGCCTTTAGGACAGACAGTTACGCAATTCATGATTGAACGGCAGCGAAACACACTGAAGGGATCTTGTAATTTATCCAGACGATGGGTAGCGGCTGTATCACGACTATCTGCTAAAAAGCGTCTTGCTTGCAGTAATCCTGCTGGGCCGACAAACTTATCAGGATTCCACCAAAATGAAGGACAAGAACTAGTACAACAAGCACACAAAATACATTCATATAAGCCATCGAGCTTGGCACGCTCTTCTGGCGATTGCAAGCGCTCACGCGCCGGAGGCACTTCATTATTTTGTAAATATGGCTCAATGCGTTCGTATTGGCGGTAAAACTGGCTCATATCGACCACCAGATCGCGCACAATAGGAAATCCTGGTAATGGCCGAATCACTAATTTATCGCTCTTCAGCTTGGACAACGGCGTTACGCACGCAAGACCATTAGTACCGTTGATGTTCATACCATCCGAGCCACACACACCCTCACGACACGACCGACGAAACGATAACGTTTGATCTTGTTCTGCTTTAACCCGCTCGAGTAGGGTTAATACCATCGGATCACTTTTGACTGGTATCGTCAGTTCAAAAGTTTGCATGGAATGATTCGCATCCCGCTCAGAATCGTATCGGTAGATCGATAAGCTTACTTTTCTGACATCAGTCATCACAGTTCCTTATTAATAAACACGTTCTTTGGGTTCAAAAGGCTCCACATAGTGTGGTGATTGATTGACTGGACGGTACGCAATCACATGGCCTTCATCGAAATACAGCGTGTGTTTTATCCAATTTTTATCATCCCGTTTAGGGTAGTCCTCGCGGCTATGTGCACCCCGACTTTCCGTGCGCGCCAAGGCCGATTGGGCCGTAGCGTAAGCGGATAGCATTAAATTATCCAGTTCTAAAGCGATAACACGCTCAGTATTAAAGATTTTACTTTTATCAGTTAAGCTCGCATTGTCTAGACGCTCTCGCAGTGCCTGCAGGCGTTCGAGACCATTTTCCATGATATCGCCCATGCGAAACACACCAAAATCTTCTTGCATCACGCGCTGCATCGCGTCACGAATCACCGACGGTCTTTCACCATCTACTGACGAATTTTCCCATCGATTGTAACGCGTAAGTGATGCTGCTATATCATCTTCTGTAACGTACGGCATGTCGGGGAGGGAATTTGATTGCCACAACTGCTCGACATGCAAGCCAGCCGCCCGCCCGAACACCACGAGATCCAGTAGTGAATTACCGCCCAAACGATTAGCACCATGCACCGAAACACAGGCACACTCACCCACCGCGTATAATCCTTCAACAATGCGATCTTTGCCTTTGTGTTTCGTGATAACTTGACCGTGAATATTGGTCGGGATACCACCCATGGCGTAGTGACACGTCGGCACCACAGGAATCGGTTCAACAATCGGATCAACGCCAGCAAACGTCATGGCTAATTCACGAATGCCGGGTAAACGCGACATAATTAGCTGAGCACCCAAATGATCGAGCTTCAGCTTAACATGATCGACACCATTCGGGTTAAATCCTTTGCCTTCTCGTATTTCTAAGGCAATGGCACGCGAGACCACATCCCGGGAAGCCAGATCTTTTACGTGCGGCGCATAGCGCTCCATAAAACGCTCGCCGTCTTTGTTAATCAAATAGCCACCTTCACCGCGACAACCCTCGGTCACCAATGTGCCAGCTCCCGCAATCCCAGTGGGGTGGAACTGCCACATTTCCATGTCTTGTAGTGGAAGACCAGCACGCAATGCCATACCAAAACCATCGCCGGTGTTGATGTGTGCATTGGTGGTCGATTGAAAAATACGCCCGGCCCCACCTGTTGCGAAAATACAAACGCGGCTTTGGAAGAAGACCACTTCACCACTTTCAATACTAAATGCCGTCACACCTGCAATTCGACCGCCCGCATCGCGTACCAGATCAAGCGCAAACCATTCGCTAAAAATATGCGTTTTTGCTTTAATATTTTGTTGATACAACGTGTGTAATAAGGCATGCCCTGTTCTATCGGCGGCGGCACAGGTACGCGCGGCTTGTTCGCCTCCAAAGTTTTTAGACTGCCCACCAAACTGTCGCTGATAAATTTTACCGTTGTCCATGCGCGAAAAAGGCAACCCCATGTGTTCCAACTCATACACCACTTCAGGGCCTGTTTTACACAAATACTCAATGCAATCTTGATCGCCAATGTAATCGGCCCCCTTGACGGTATCGTACATATGCCAACGCCAATCATCCTCATCAGCGTTGCCTAAGGCCGTGGTAATGCCACCTTGTGCAGAAACCGTGTGTGAGCGTGTGGGAAACACTTTCGACAGCAAGGCCACTTTTAAACCGGAATTAGCCAGCTGCAAGGAGGCTCGCATCCCAGCGCCCCCGGCACCAATTATTACGGCATCAAATGTATTTCGCGCAATTGCCATGCTTATCGCCCCCAAACAATCATCAGACTAACCAATACTTCCAGCCACAACACCAACATTACTACTAATTGCACCGGCAAACGAATGGCGGAACAGTGGATATAATCTGTGGTAACCGTCCAAATGCCAATCCAAGCATGCAGCGCATACGCTATCATGGCTAGTACAAAAGCTATTTGCACCCAAGCCTGATGGAACAAGCGACTCCAAACCATAAAGTCACCTTGCGGATGCGTTAATAAAAAAGCAAACAGCGCCAGTACGGCTACGGCAAAATAAGCTGAGGTAATCCGTTGAATCAACCAATCTTTCAAACCATTACCCGTTAAGCTTGTGACATTAGTTACCATAGCCATACTCCTAGTGCGATCACGCCTACCGCAACCAACGCCAACAAAACAAACGCCGAATAACGACTAGCTGTCAGCGTTTCCCCCCAG
>DAIDLK010000134.1 GCA_027449525.1 Legionellaceae bacterium
GTATTGTTTGGTCACTCCGAGGCTGTGCATGTGGAGCTTAAAGCGCCGTTAACTGCCGCGGCGGCAAAAAAAATATTACGTCATGCCCCAGGAGTTTGTGTGGTTGATGATCAAAAAAAAGCGCGTTACCCAACGCCAATCAGCCACGCGGTCAATCACGATTTGGTGTATGTTGGACGGATTCGCAATGATATTTCACATCCCTGCGGACTCAATTTATGGATAGTTGCTGACAATGTACGTAAGGGCGCGGCCACTAACGCGGTTCAAATTGCTGAAATCTTACAATCTGACTATTTGTAAGTTGCTCAATATAATTTATAATCAAATAGAATGCCGTTTAAATGCATCGAGGTAGATGGATATGGCGATTGATCGTAGTGGAAAAAAAGGTGTTCCTTATCTAACAGAGGATACCGATCAGTTCATGTATGACCAGCACGCTGATGAGCAAGCGGGTAAGCGTCGTCTTGCGCGCGTGCACGCTTTGGAACATAAAGAACGCCAAACTACTCGCAATGATCTAGTTGATGACGGTCCACAGCAAGAGGTACCACAACACCCTTACCTTGATAAGCAACTATTTGATGGAATAGATATCAATTTAAACATTGATCCAACCAATAATCCAAATGCTAAAATTGAACTTGAGAATGCGCAACGTGAGCAGCAGCTTGAGATGCAATTGCGGTTAGGCTTACAACCTGGACGAAGTTTTGCTCCCAAACCGCAACCCTAGTAGCGAACAGGAGTGGGTATGACGATTGCGAATGACATTATTCGCGGCATTGAGCCAGATTATGACGCCTACTTACGTCAAGGTCATTCACTGGATGATATTGACGAATATGGTTTTACCCCCTTAATTGAGTCAATAATTACCCACCAACCCAGGATTACTGCTGAGTTAATTCGACGCAGTGTATCTATTAATAAACCAGACGTTATCGGACGCACGGCCTTGCATTGGGCGGCTGATCAAAACGAGCTATCACTTTGTCAGTTGTTACTAAAACACGGTGCTGATCCCAACGCTTTTGATCGCAATGGTCTATCGATCTTGGTGTATCCGGTCTTGCGCGATCAAAATGAATTAAAACATTTGTTGTACCAACACGGTGCCAATTTGGAATTTGCGCTGGATTTTATTGGTGCCAAACTCATGGGTCATCGTTTTGAGTTAAAGGGTTATGCTGATATTGTAAATGCCGCTGGTGAGTTTATTGAATTAGATTACGAAGGATTCATTCTTGAGTTTACCGTTGCGGTGGTCAAAGACTCCCTACGCCGTTTCACTAGAAGCTACTCTATACGGCACTTGCGCGATCAATTTCCTATTCTGCACCGTATACAAGATGGCTTTACTGTGGCGGATGAATTACTTAGCCTGCAGCATCAAGCAGAGCTAACCAGTGAACACTGGACGCGGATTGACGAACTAATTAAAGCACCGCTTTTGATTTTACCCGCGGCCAGTCGCGGACACGCCATGTGTTTTGTGCGTTGTGGGGAGTGGTGGGCCAAGATTGATCGCGGTGAAAATAGTCATGTAGAGGGTAGTGTCGTGATTTATCGCATCACCAAGCCGAGTGCTTTGACGGCACGCTTTATGCAGGCGTTTTTATACAAAAAACAACCCCGCCGTTATTTTCATCAAACTATCAATCAACAACTGGGCTTGCAACCAGCGTATCGATTACCTGTCAGCTCGCAAATTACTGGTAATTGCTCGTGGGCTAATGTACAAGCGGTCATCCCAGCGGCTTATGCTTTGCTACAATTACAGGCTGGTTTGGCGTTTGATCCAAAAGCGCCCATGGCTCTATTTACCACCTGGTTGGATTGGGATCAGGATCGCGCACTGGACGACATGATACAACGTTTTTATATCGGCAGTACGCTGCGGCGCGCCAGTATTGCGGGCATGCTTGCAGCCGTGTTGTTTCAAGCGTGTGATGCTAGCAATCCAAGGCACTTGGCGCGTGCCGAAAAAATCTTGACGATAGTTGCCTTACCTGATTATTATTACATTCTGCAAAGTTATTTAACACATTATTGTGTCAAGCGGTTAACACGTCGCGGAAATAACCTATTAAAATTATTGGATGATTGCGGCATAAACCCCGGGATTGATGTGACGCCAATCGCTACTGGATTAACGAATAAACAAACAAACGATCAGAGGGAATAACGGTTATGAAGTCAAAAAAAGAGTTGTTAGATGACCTAGGCAAGCATGAGCGAACTTTAAAATTTGAGCAAAAAAAAATCATCAATCGCTGCGCAAGCCCAGAAGCGATTCAAGAAGAAATGAAGAGGTCAGCCTACCAAAGTTTACTCCAAGAAAAACAGCGACTGATTGACGAGTTAAAGAATTTTGGAACCACGGAGGAAGAAGTTAGGCGATGTGTATCTCAGGCAACCTCTCAAGCGTCCATTTTTTCACGTAAGTGTTCTACCGAGAGAACCTCTTCTGCGTCAGCAAGCTCAACCCATGGTCTTTAAACCACGGGCTAGATTTAACCGCGTTCAACCGTAGAAGTTGGTTTTTTTCGTGCGTTGACGTTGCCTTGTGGTCGTGAGACGGTGTTCTGAGAACTGGCTCGACGTTTTCGTGCTTGAGAGTGATGCGGTCGTTTCTTGCTGTGTTCTGTGGACGATAATGTTTGACCCGGCAGCCTTGCTGATGCTGAGACGGTTGGTCTGATGGTTGATCTCGTTACTTTATCAATTTTTTTACCGCCAAACATTTGTTGCCACAAACGGATTAATAGGTTGGGTGTTTGGCTGAAAGTGTGCTCGAGATTGCCGTATGTTTTCACGGCTGGTTCATCGGCAGAGACGACTGTTTCATTGAGCCGGGTCATGTGTAATTCTGGTTGCTGAATTAATGCATAACTGGGTTGACTGCTCCTGGCGCCTGGGTCGCCTTTGATTGGCACCAGCGATTATTGTGGCGATTGCATGTAAGGGTTGGCAATAATGACCACGCGCACTGCGTGCCGTTTCTCGATGTTCAGCAGAAAGTCACGTTTTTCGTTCATGAGGAAGGTTGCCATTTCGACGGGTAATTGCACTTGAATTTCTTTGACTTTTTCTTTAAGCGCGGCTTCTTCGACCAGGCGAATAATCGATAGCCCTCGTGATTTGATATTGCGGACAACACCGCGTCCCTCACACCGTGGACAGAGATC
>DAIDLK010000135.1 GCA_027449525.1 Legionellaceae bacterium
GTAATAAGCGTTAACAAGCTGCCCACACCGATGGTAAATTGGAGGGCGTGTACTTGTTTATGAAAGTATTGATTGAGCGACGGCACAATAATGCTGTAACCAAAAGCGGTAACTAATAACGGCAAAGCACTTGGCAAATGACCTATTTGATTCAGTTTATCACCTAACACGGCGTAGCTTACGTGCGGCAAGGTCAACACCAGAATCATGGCCAAACTAATTGCCAAGCCTAATGACATCCAACGATTAACTTGATCGACCACCCGAATCCCACAGGAGATGAACAAACCAATGCAGGCAATGAACAAGGCCATCGCGGTTAACGGGGATAAATGCCAATGCAAGGCGACTTCGCAGCCCTCACGAAGCCAACTGGAACCAGCCAACAAGTAAGTGCACATCAGCGAATACAACAGCGCTAAATAAGTTGTCAACACTAACAGTTTAATTGTATGACCAAAAAAAATATCCGTCATACGCAAAATATTACTGCTAGGGTCGCTTTGCCAGCAATGCGCTTCTAAAAAATACAGCGCTGAGAACGTTGTGAACACCCAACAAGCGATTAGCAACAACAAACTATAACCAAAACCAACATCGGCGGTTACCGCTGGGATACCTAAAATTCCCGTTCCAATGGAAGTCCCGCAGACTAAAAAAATACCACCCCATGTTTTTGATTGCATTTGTCACCTATACTGGATAAAGCTATAATTTATTATTGATTCCTGCCAAAGCCTTTCATGCGCCTAATATACTTGCTACTCTGCTGCGTGCTGATCACCACTCGCTCTAACGCACAAAATCACATTAGTCTTTATCAAATCGATCTCATTCTGTTTGCATACACTGAATGGGCGCCTGAACAGCACCAAGCAAGCGCGAGTACCGTTATTCCAACACAAAATCCCCAAGCCATTCCGCTAAGGTTCTATGAATCGCATGCGCCTGCTAGAACCTACCAATTACTGGCGAACGCTGCTAGCCCGTTGCAACGCGACTGGACGCGTATTCAACAACAACCTCTAGCTCATGCACTACTGCATTATACTTGGTTGCAACCGAGTCATAACCAACGACCGGTGGAAATTACTGCTCACCTCAACGACGGCTGGCAAGTTGAAGGATCCTTGCGCGTGCGCAAAAGTAATTATTATTTCTTTGATACGCAACTGGTTATTTCTCCACCTAACCGCCAACAACAACCGTTTGTTTTTTCGCAAATACAGCGCTTAAAACCAGGTATTACCTATTACCTTGATCACCCTGAAGCCGGTATGCTGATTCGAATAAACCGCATCAGCTAACCAAGCGCCGCTTGGTCGAGTAAACAAAACGCACTCAATGCGTTGTCTTCTGCAAAGCCAACGACTAATGCGTTATACTGGGCGTACTGTGCTAAGCTCAAACGCAACGGCGTGGACGGCACACGAATATCCCACGGACCCGTCTCTTGATGGTGGACTTCGACAAACTGCGAAATAGGCAGAGACAAACCAGTGGCCGTTACCCAACCAGCCAGTGCGGCTTGCGTAGCATCGGCAGCAGGTAACCGCATTGAATAGATGTTGCCGCCATCGGGTAAATGACACCACATGCTCTCTAGCGCATAGCGCTCAACCTGATCGGAAGTAACGGCAGTTTGTCGAAACCAAGTTTGTTTTGCCATCACAAACTGTTCTTCAGTGTGATGACTTAGACGAATATGCCCATTCAGCGCCTGTGTTTGACTAGCTAACACCGATACACCAGGACGCAACTCCTCAGCTATCAGCGGTTTTTCAGTATCCAGCATATCAATTTTAAAATTAAAACCTTCTTTCTCAGGAGTGGTCACACCCAACACCCAACTGGTGTTAATTGGATTAAAACGCAGTACAGCATGCCCCACTGACCAACGGTAACCCTCATTATGCACTATTTTTGCACGACTTTCATCCTGAAAAATGAGTGTCTTGGTTTGTGCATCAAATAAGGCAGCTACCGTGTGATAGTGTGTTCCTTTTCGCTCCAACTGAAAAATATAAGCCAATTGATCGCCACTCTCCGTGAAGAGCAATCCAGAAAATAACCAATTGACTTGTTGAGCACCACTGGGAAAAAAGTGCCCTGTGTTGTTTGTTATCGAGTCGGCATAGGCTACGACACACCAGGCTAAAGTAAACCCGTGTAGCAGTCGTTTTAGGCAACGGCTCATGTCAACCCCAGACTGGTTAATTGCGGATGGTTCACCAGAGCCGACCAAAATTCAACACCCAGCGTGGCTTGCACCGGTAAAACATACATCTTATCGCTAGCGAACGCATGGCATTTTACCGCATCCTTTTCCGTCATGACAATCACCGGGTGGGGTAACTGAAGATCATGCGCACTAAAGCGATGGTGGTCGGGAAACGAATAAGCCCTAAAAGGCAGTTGCAGTGTGGTGAGAGTATGAAAAAAACGTTGCGGATTACCAATACCAGCCACCGCTGCGACCGGAGTTGGTAATTCATGCGGAACGACCGGCACACCCTTCGTCAAAGAAACGATGGGTTGCGGCACAAGCTTCATAGGGTAGGCGCCCGGCCACTCCCCACCGTTTACTACTACAAAATCAACCTGTTGTAGCCGATGAGGAGGTTCTCGCAAGGGTCCAGCTGGCAAGCACAAGCCATTGCCCAACCCGCGCGCGCCATCAATCACGGCGATTTCAAGCGCACGGCCCATGGCATAGTGCTGTAAGCCGTCATCGCTAATAATGACATCGCTCGCGTAATACGAGCGTAAATGCGCAACGGCTTGCGCACGTTGGTGTGCTATGACCACCACCGCTTGAGTTTTTTTTGCAATGAGCAGCGCTTCATCCCCCACCTTATCCGCTGTGTCATGTAGGGTCACCGTATGCGGAAACTGTTGAATACGACTTCCATATCCGCGGGTAACCACACCCACACGCAACCCTTGAGCGTGAAAATAATCCGCTAACGCGATAACTAACGGCGTTTTACCCACCCCACCGAGGGTTAAATTTCCCACCACAATCACGGGCACGTCGGCCTGCTGCTGACAAAACGTCTCTAAATAAGCGCGGCGAATCGTCATCAACACGGTATAAATCAGCGTAAAAGGATATAAACACCAACGCAAAAGATGTTCTCGGTACCAAAAAGCGGTCAGTGCTGCGGTCACCCCCTGCCTAAACCAATGGCG